>CAZRQD010000037.1:0-12874 GCA_964602365.1 uncultured Acutalibacter sp.
TTTACGTGAAAAGATCTTAAAGGTGAGTATAAAAACAAATCCGCACCTTGGGGCTGCTGAGAGCTTGCCGGTGCGGATTTTGATTACAGCGCTTTAAATAGCCATAGACATAGGAGCACAAGAAGAAGGAGAATTACAACAGCCGGTATGAAAATCACAACGTAGGCTGAAAACACCATGGCGAATTTATCTTTCCATGTGAGTTTCAGTTTTTCTATCTCCTCCCTGCGTTCTTTTTCCTTCTGGGGGTCCTGCTTAACTGACTGTTGTTTTAACCGTTTCCATATCGAAAGCACGATAACCCTCCGCTCTTAAGAAAAACATCTTCTTCAATCTTTTCTCTCATGTCCGGCTCTCTGTGCGGTCGTCGTCTTAGTCACCTGGAAGAGGTAGCTTCCATCCTCCGCCAGTTTCCTCTGCGGATAGTGACAAGCGACGAAATGTCCGGGTTCAATCTCATTGAGTTCCGGAGGGACCCTTTCGCATTTCTCGGTACACATAAAACAGCGGGTATGGAATTTGCACCCTGAAGGCGGTTTTATCGGGCTGGGGATATTTCCCTCTAGGAGGATTCGGTCTTTCGTCAGGCTTTCAGGGTCTGTGGTGGGAATAGATGAGAGGAGCGCGACTGTGTAGGGATGCCTTGGGTCGTTGAATATCTTCTCAGCCTCCCCAAGCTCGACCACATTTCCAAGATACATCACACAGATCCTGTCGGAGATATACCGCACCACGCTCAGATCATGCGATATGAACATATATGTGAGGTGCTGCTTCTCCTTTAATTCCTGAAGCAGGTTGATAATCTGGGACTGGATGGAAACATCTAGGGCCGAAACGCATTCATCACAGACTATAAATTTTGGTCTGACGGCAAGCGCCCTCGCTATTGCCACGCGCTGGCGCTGACCGCCCGAAAACTGGTGGGGATAGCGGTGGAGCATATACTCCTGCAACCCGCACTCCTCCATCGTGCGAACTATATGCTCGCGCATTTTTTCAGAGCCGTGCTTATAGAAATTGTGGGTGATAAGTCCCTCTTCTATTATCTGGCCAATCGTCATGCGAGGATTGAGGCTGGAGTACGGGTCCTGGAAAATGATCTGCATGTCCTTGCGGAAAAGTCTCATCTCGTTGTATTTGAGGCGGGAGAGGTCGATCCCCTCGTCGCGCATGGCCTCGTACTTCTGGAACTCAGGGTCGTTCGCATAGGTGGCGCGCAGTTCATTCAGCTCTCCAATAACCTTGCCGACCTCCTCATCGCACCTGTCCAGCTCCGCCTTTTTCTGGTCCATCTTGGTCTTGAGGGAGTTAATTTTGTTATCCTTCGCTTTGGAATCCGCGCCGGTGCTGTTGTCATAGGCAAGTTTTGCGGCCAAGTAGGCCTCTCTAGCTTTGCGGCGCTTTACGCAGGCGTGATGCGCCGCAAGCAGCAAATGCCTTCCGGAATTGTTTTTATCAGAGGCGAAAAACCCGCCAAGTATTTTTACAATATTGTTAAGGCAGGTCTGGACCTCGCAGCGGGCAAGATTTCTCTCCTGCAAAAGGTAGAAATCCGCCTTGTCCTCTCCGCCGGCCTCCTCAACTTTCTTGTCCAGCTCGTCCGCCCTTTCAGAGGCCTTCCTGAGTTTTGCCTTATGCTTGTCCAGATTTTTAAGGGTTTCCTCCACATATTCCGGTGCGAACTCTGCCATAGTGGTGCCGTAATACATGGTGGTTCCGGCCGTCTGCGGGTAGAGCTGCAGCAGCACACGCCCGAGGGTTGATTTTCCGCATCCGCTCTCCCCCACCACTCCAAGGGTCTCCCCCTCATATATATCAAGGGAGATATCCTCGTTGGCGCGTACATAGAGCCGTTCCCTCTGAAAAATAGAGGCCTTGGCAACAGGAAAATATTTTTTAAGGTTAGTTATTGACAGTAATTTTTTTGTGTTCGTCACCGCGCCTCACCTCCTTTTCGGGATAAAAGCATCTCACAAACTGGTCATCCGCCACTTTTGTGAGGGCAGGTTCTTCCTCCAAGCACTTTTTCGTGCAATACTTGCACCTCGGCGCGAACTTGCATCCTTTGGGCAGCGCAAGCGGGTGCGGAACCACCCCGGGGATGGGTTCGATTTTCGTGTGGATGGAGTCAAGCCTGGGTATGGAGAACATCAGCCCCTCGGTATAGGGATGGCTCATCTTGCAGTCTGAAAAAATACGGCTTGCGGGGGCCTGTTCCACAACCTGTCCGCAGTACATGACCGCCACGTCATCCGCCATCTCGTTGATCACGCCGAGATCGTGGGTGATAAATATTATGGAAGTTCCCTTCTCTGCCTGAAGGTCGTTCATAAGCCTTAAGATCTGCGCCTGTATGGTGACGTCCAGGGCAGTGGTGGGCTCATCCGCTATGAGAATCTTCGGGCGGCAGGCGAGGGCCATGGCAATCATCACCCTCTGCCGCATACCGCCTGAAAGCTGGTGCGGGTACTGGTTGATAACGGCCTCGGGGTTCGGGATCTGCACGTCATAGAGCATTTTTATCGCATGCTGCCATGCCTCTTTCTTCTTCATGCCCTGGTGGATCATAAAGGGTTCTGAAATCTGGCGGCCCACAGTAAATACCGGGTTAAGGCTTGTCATCGGCTCTTGAAAGATAACCGAAATGGCATTGCCCCTTATGGAATACATATCATTGGTGGAAACCTTGGTCAAATCTCTGCCCTCAAAGATGATCTCGCCGGAATCAATATATCCGTTCTCATCAAGGAGGCGGAGAATGCTCATGGCAGATACAGATTTTCCAGAGCCGGATTCGCCCACAATGCCTATAGTCCGTCCAGGCTCCAATGAGTAGGAAACGTCGTTTACGGCTTTAACTATGCCTCTCTTTGTCCTAAAAAAAGTTCTCAGATTTTTAACTTCCAGTAACGGCATATCATCCCCTCCTCACTTTTCCGCGCTGGCTTTGGGGTCCATCACGTCGCGGAGAGCATCGCCAACAATATTGATGCAGATCGTTGTGACCGCAAGGAACAGGGAGGTGAATACCCATTGCCACCAGTAGGCGTTTATAACTGTCTCATTGTTGGCACCGTTTAGCATATTGCCCCAGGTAGGGCGAGGATACATTACCCCGAATCCCAAATAGCTTAGCGACGACTCTGTGAGCATGCATGTTCCGAAATCCAGCATAAGCGAGACGAGAATCACGCTCATAACATTCGGAAGAATATGTTTAAAAGCTATGACGCTCTCCTTTACGCCCATTGCCTTGGCAGCGGAGACATACTCACTCTCCCTAGCTAGAAGGACCTGTCCGCGTACAAGCCTTGCCAGCCCGGGCCAGGTAAGCACACCTAAAATACACATTATAATGAAAATCCTTTGATTTTCGGTGAAGCTCATATGCCCCATCACTGCGGAGAGGATCATCGCAAACGGCAGGAACGGTATGGCTGAGAAGATCTCTGCCACACGCATGAGCAGGACATCGACAGTACCGCCGAAATATCCCGAAACTATTCCCACAATTATTCCTATCACGCTGGAGATTATGACGGCGACCGCACCAACCGTCATGGTCATCTTACCGCCCTGTATTATCCTCTGGAATATGTCGGCCCCGCGCGTGTCGGTGCCAAATAGATAGCCTTTAAGCCCCCATTTGGCGCAAAGGTCGCCGTCGCTGTTCTTGGCGTAAGTCTGGAATGCGCCGGAGTAAATCTCTGAAACGTTCACGGCTTTTTTGGAGACCTGGCACTGGTTAAGCGCGTCCGCTCCCCAGGAGTAGACATTGCCCTTATTCGTAAGTCCAGAGTAGTGGTAGGACCCGCCGACGATCTGCGTAAACTCCTCGTCACCAGAAAGTTCCGGAGCCGGCAGCGCGTCTATTGGGAAATCTCCAGTAAAACAGAGCGAGCCGTCGTCAAGCAAAAGGCAGATGCTGGAGTTAGTGGCGCAGATCTCGTCGATCTTTCTCCCGTTTAAGTATTCGCTCATCTTAGAGCCGGAGGAGTTGATATTTGGCCTCACGGTATTGAAGAGGTCGCGAGAACCCGTATATATGCTGTTTCTCTGTTCCGTGACGCCGACGATATAGTTTAGGGTGAAGTCTATGTCGAAAATATTCTCCAGTGGCAGGAACTTATCCATATTGGCGTAGGTAAGTTTATTTCCCCAAAGGTAAACCTTACCGTCATCCATAAGTATCGCACTGGCCTGATAGCCGCAGGTAAGCTTCTTTACATGGGCCACATCGACCCCGTTATCTGCAAGCTCCTGCGGAAAATATGCGATATTGGGGTTGGTGTCGCCTCCCGCGGCGATCACCTCTTCCTCTGTCCCGTACTGACCTAAGGTCTTGGCGCCCCAGCAATAGACCTTTCCGCTTTCGCTTATTGCGACAATATGGTCAATTCCCGCGGCAACCATGGCGATTTTATCGTTCTGGACCTCCTCCGGAATTTCGCTGATGTCAATCCCGGTGGTGCCAATCTGCGTGGACCCCCATACATAGACCTTCCCCGCATTTGAGAGGCCCACAGAAAATGAGCCGTAGCTGTCAATCATCTTGATATCGTTTTTTAGCTCTTTCGGGACCTTCATTAGGCTCATATTCGGCGCCATATTCTGCTGGGTGACCTCTGTGTAGGAATCCTTATATTTCGGCATGAAGAGGGGTCCCACAAACATGATGATAAACATCATCACAAGAACTATCAAAGCGCCGACGGCAAGCTTCCTGTCAAAGAATCTGTTTAATACCTGCCTAACCGGGCTGACAATAGCCTCCACATCCGAAGCGCGGGCGGCGTCCATCTCGTCCGCCATATTGCTGCTGCCGGTGTGGAAAAGTCTCGTAAACCAATTACCTCTGGAGGGTTTACCATTTTTTTTGCTCATTATATCCTGCCCTCCTTTACTTATTCACACGCACACGCGGGTCCACAAGACCGTAAACAAGGTCGGTCACCAGCGTACCGATAAGAGAGATGGAGACGTAGAACATCTGCATGAGCAGCACAACGTCATAGTCCGCAACCTGAAGCGAATTTATCATCAGCCTGCCCATGCCGTTCCAGCCGAATATCTGTTCAATCATCAGAGATCCGGAGAATATGCCTAAAAACCAGCCGATAACCAGAGAGACGATGGGGATGAGGGCATTCCTCCACGCGTGAGAGTAAATGACCACCTTTTCCCTAAGTCCCTTGGCGCGCGCGGTCCTGATGCAGTCAAGACTGAGAGCGTCGATCATGCTGGCGCGCACGTAACGGGTCATTCCGCCCAGAGAACAGAACGTCGTGACAATTAACGGCAGCGCCATATAATACATCTCGTCCTTAAACTTTGCGAATCCCGTAAAGTTTGAGCCGGGGGTCTTCATACCGCTTGGCGGGAAAATATGCAGCTTGGAACAGAAAATCCATATGAACAGAATGGCGATAAGGAATGTAGGCAGGCTGTAGCCGATAATGGTAAAGACCTGCACCGCCTGGTCCGTTTTTGTGCCGCGCTTTACCGCGCAGTGTATGCCCAGCGGGATAGTTATCGCAAGGGCAATAACCGTTCCCCAGATATTTAGCTTAATGGTGTTGATCATGGGCTGCGCAACAATTTCCACGACGGGTTTTTTATACTCGTAGGAGTATCCGAAATTTCCCTGAAGCAGTCCGTCATAGCTACCGTCATATAACGGGTAAACGCCAACCCAGCGGAGATAGCGGATGATCTTGTTATCTGTATCCGTTCCGTACATGCGCTCGTACTTCAGCAAAAGCTTATCCATATACTCCTGCTGTTCATCGGCGGGAATAGAGTTTTTAAGCGACTGCATCTCTGCGCGGGCGTCGGTATAAGCCCTGTTGGAGGGAACCAGATTATAGATCATAAACATAATGAAAGAGAGAATCACAAGAACCACAAACATATAAGCGATTCTCTTGAGAACATATTTTCCCATATTCCTCCCTCGCTTTAAATAGAATAGATTTGGACCAGGAAACTGCCGGTGTATACTAAAAGCCGAGGCGAGTCCGGTCATACCGACCCCTAAGCTAAGGCAGCAAACCCGCAGATATAGAAATCCGCGGGACAAGGGTCCACTGCCCCTGCCCCGCGGGGCGAAAGTCAAATCTAACCGAAATTACTCAACCCAATAGGCGTCAGCGAGGTCTTTCACATAGCAGACGCTGTTGTTCTCGAAGTAGTACGGATCGAGACGCCAGTTGTAGCTGTAGTCATACGCGGCAGTGTTGAAGCCGGTAGCGAAGTTGAAGCAGTTATAGGTGGGGGTTCCGTTGTAGCTCACGCCGAGAGCGCCCTGATAGAGCTCATCAAGCATGGGGTTGAAATCGCCCACTGTCTGCTGAACAACAAACCCGGCGGACTTCATATTGTCGTTCTCCATGAATCCGGTGACCAAGAGGTCGGTAAACTCGTTATCAGAGGTGCCGTACCAGTTGAGAACCAGAGGCATGTAGCAGTCCTCGCCAACCGTCGTAACAGTGTAAGTTCCGTCAATGGACGCATAGGTCAGGTCGTAGTCGTTCATCTCAGCCTTGGGTATCTTCTTGTAACGGACGCCCTCTGTATAGTCATTGCCGTCCTTGTCATAGATCCAGCCGTCAGCCTCGAGAACCTCGATGGCCTTGTCAACGGAGGTATCATACGCGTTAAGAAGCATGCCGTCGGACACAGCCTTCTGATACATCCAGGCGCCGGTGTAGTACGGGCCGTCAGTGACGCCGCCGTAGCCTCCGGTGAAGTCCTTGGCGAAGGTCGCGCGGTCCATGCAGTAGGAGATGGCCTGGCGAACAGCGGTAAACTGGGCAGGGCCCAAGTCGCCGCGGAAGCCCAATTTGCCGTATCCTGCACGGCTGTAGTGCGTAACCACATACTTGTCGGGATTCGCCTCGACAAGGGCGAGGGCCTCGTCAGTCGCGTCGCCGCCGGTAACGCCGCTAAGCACGTCAACGCCGCCGGACTGGAAGTCGGCCAGCTGGGTCTCGGCAATAATGCGCTTGTAAACCACAGTCTCGATAGCGGGCTTGGTTCCCTCGTAATTGCCCTTGAAGTTGGGGTTGACCTTCAAAACTGCTGAATGGTCCGCCTCATCGTAGGACTCTATGGTATAGGGACCGGAATAAGGATAATCCGTGGAATGATCCCAAACGGCATTGTTGATCTGCTCTGCATGGGTGTAGTTCTCGCCTTCCATGGCATAGAACTCATCAGAGAGATAGGCGCCCTCGCCGTCATCCAGAATGTCAACGCCCTCTCCAAGCCACAGGGCCAGAGGCTGCGGGCTGAAGCCGGCATAGGTGATGGCGTAGTAGTACGGCAGGTACTGGGGATCAACAGTGACGGAGAAGGTGTAGTCGTCGATCAGGCGAATGCCCGCAAAGACCTTGCTGCCCTCTGTGCTGTCGGGGCCGGTGTAGGCGTTGTAATCAGCGTAACCGACAAAGTTAAGCCCTGAAGTTCCCTGGCCGCCCGCCTGTACAGATACCTGGGTGGCTCCCATCAGCGTAGTAACGAGATAGTTCTTGGCGGTTATCGGGCTTCCGTCAGAGAATACCAAGTCATCATAGATATTGACGGTGTAGGTGCGGGAACCGTCGGCATTGTCCTCAGTCTTCAGGTCCTTTACGACGGTGGGGTTGACCTCGTAACCGCCCTCCTTGTTGGTGGAGACGGTCTCAAGACCGGTGATCAGGTTCTCGACAGCCAGGTCGCTGGCACCGGGAGCGGAAACTCCGAAAGAGGAGCTGCGGAGCCTTCCCGAAAGCTCGGTGGAGTTGCCAAGGATGATGGAGCCGTCCTCCTTCTCAGAGGTCCAGTCGATAAGAGCGCTCTCAGGTCCCCAGTAGGGGTTCGTGGGATGCTCCTCAACGCCCTTGATCTGAGCGTTGTAGACGTCGTAGTACTCGTTGGAGTAGAGCGGTACCTCAGGCATGAGGTAGTTCCAGCGCTGAATGTACCAGCGCCACCAAGAGGCGTAGACATCGTCTTCCGTCTCCCATGTTCCTCCCTCGGGAACGGTGCAGTTATAGACCATCGCCATGGAGAGGAAGTCCATACCAAGCTCGTAGCGGACGCCGTCAACGTCGATGTATACGAGACCCGTGTCGGGGTCCTCTATGACCTGGTCAACGGTCACGTCCTTGCCGATGGCGGTGTACAGCTCGGTATAGTCGCCCTCGCTGCCCTCGCTGAGGTCAGTGTAGGTGGCCGCGTTGATCTCCGCCATAGTAGGCTGCTCGTAAGGTGTGGCGGTACTCTCTGCGGGAGCTTCGGTGGGCTCGGCCTCAGAGGATACCTCAGACTCGGTCTGAGAGGACTCAGGCTGAGAAGATTCCGGCTGGGAAGACACAGAAGACTCGCTTGAGCTGCTGTTATTTCCGCCGCAGGCGGCAAACACGCAGGCGCACATTGCCAGTGCGAGTAGCAGCGCAAGCGCTTTCTTGAATGTTACCATGCTTTTCATTTTCCTCCTTTAAGATTAATAATATATCAAGACTTCCCGTTTTTTCCGGTCAGCCATGATTGCAAAAACGGTCATTTAAGCGCGGTCAGGTCGCGGGAAGACAGCCATTTGGCGGCGTCTTCGCAGACGGATTTGAGGCAGTCAGGATCAAACGGACTCTTAAGCCCGGCGTTCTCAAGCAGCTCTGTAAAGATGCGGGTCCCGCCCTGCTTGGTGTAGGCCATATAGTGCGCCCAGGCCTCCTTGGGGTCTTTCTGAATCATCGCCCAGAACTCAAGCGAGACGGTCTGCGCAAGGCAGTAGTCTATGTAGTAGAAGGGGTTGGAATAGATGTGGTGCTGCCTCTGCCAGCCCTCGCCCTCGCTGTAGAAGGGAATCTCGCCGTCAAGCCGCATCCAGGGCATATACACCCCCAAAAGCCTCTTCCATACCCCGTGGCGCTCTGCAGGGGTCATCTCCGGATGGTCGTAGACCTCGTGCTGGAAATGGTCCACCAAGGTCCCGTAGGGGATAAAGGTGATCGCGCTGGAGAGGTGGTGGTACCGGAACTTGTCGGCATCTTTGCCGAAGAAGTCCTCGCTCCACGGCCAGGCGAAAAACTCCATGGACATGGAATGGACCTCGCAGCCCTCCATCGTCGGCCAGATATAGGACGAGGGGACCCTGCCGCGGTTTACCCAATACGCGAAGGCATGCCCGGCCTCGTGGGTGACAACCTCCACATCATGGGAGGTCCCGTTGAAATTTGCGAATATGAACGGTACGCCGTAATCGGCAATGTTGGTACAGTAACCTCCGCCGGCCTTGCCCTCCGTTGAAAGCACATCCAACAGACCGTTATCAAGCATTGTGTTGAAAAATTCTGATGTCTCCGGGCTCAGCTCGTCGTAGAACTTTTTGCCGTGCGCAAGTATTTCGTCGGGCGTTCCCACAGGCTTGGGATTTCCAGAGCGGAAGGAGAGCGCATTATCTGCGAAGCTCATGGGATATCCCTTCCCTAAGCGCTTCGCCTGCTCTCTATATATGCTGTCGGCTACCGGAACCACATACTCCCGCACGGCGGCGCGGAACCTCTCAACGTCCTCCCTGCCGTAGCAGTTGCGTCCCATGCGGTAGTATCCCAATGGGGTATAGCCGCCGTATCCCAGCTTGCGGCCCATCTCGTCGCGCAGCTTGACCAGCCTGTCATAGAGGCTGTCTAACTTCGCCTGGTTATCCTTATACCACTGCCCCTCAGCCTTCCATGCTGAGAGCCGGCGGGCATCGTCCGGGTCGTCCTTAAACGGCGTGATCTGCGAGATGGTATATTTCCCGCCCTCAAACGGGATCTGCGCGGAGGCTAAGAGCTTCTCGTACTCCTGCGCGACGTCGCTCTCCTCCTTAAGCTGCGGGATGATCTCAGGCGAAAAGGTCTTAAGGCTGATCTCCTCGTTTTTGAACATCAGGTCCCCGTACTCTTTTTCAAAATCCTTCCTGAAAGGAGAGGAGAGAAACTCCATGGTCCATTCCTGGGAATACTGCTCAAGCTCCGGCCCGGCGCCGTTAAAGAACTTTACCTCCCCGTCGTAAAACGCATCGCGGGTATCTATGGTATGCCTGATATGCGCTATACTGCCCATGGTCTGATACCCCTTGAGGATTTTCTCCCTCTCAAGGAAGATCTCCCTGGCCTCTGCATAGCTTCCGGCCTCTTTAAAACGCCGGTTGAGGTCCTCCATCAGGCCCTTTGCTTTCTCAAGATCAGGACGTTCATACGGCATCTCAGAAAATTTCATGCTGCCCACCCCGCTTTTTATATACGCTCTAATTCTACTATACAGGCCGGATTTTGTCAATGAGAAATTGCAAGTTACCGCAAAGATTGTGCAAGCTAAATCCCCAAAATGAATTCTGCGGCGGAATTTTAGTGAAATTTGCAAGTTTTTTCTCTCCCCTGCCCTCTATTGAATTTTCCCTGCCCGTATGTTATACTTGAGGGCACAGACAGGGGTTACTTTGCCGGGGGTTATTTTGCATTGATTAGCCAGGGTTAAACCAAGGAGAGATGGTCATGGGTGAGAAGATAAAATCCGCGATAAGAGCAATAACGCTGAATTCCGCGACTTTCAAAGACGAGGTGGTGGAGCCGACAAAGGTCAATTTTTTCTATGGCAGAAACGGGGTTGGCAAGTCCACCCTGGCCCGCGCGATAGAGAAGGACCAAAACATTGTCTGGCAGGAGGACGGGCAAGCCTGCGATGTGCTTGTCTTTGGCAGGGATTTTGTCGAGAGGAATTTTGAGACCTTCGGAAACATCCGCGGGGTTTTCACCCTAAGCGAGCAGAATATCGCTATACAGCGGCAGATAGAGGAAAAACTCTCTCTAAAAGACGAGTTTGACAGGCAGGCTGCGGAATACGCAGAGCAAATCCGGCAAAAGGAGACTGCCGTAAAAGATGACGAGCGGAATTTTCAGGAAATCTGCTGGGACAGGACAAGGGAAATCTGCGCAAAATTTCCAGAGGCAGTGAAGGGTAAGGGGAGAAAAAATCTTTTCGCCAACACTGTCCTCTCGGTAAGCTCCCCCAAAGAGCAGGATTTGGAAGAGCTTTCACAGCTCTACACTGTGGCGTATGATTCAGCCTCCCGTACCTACAACCTCTTTTCAAGGGTCTCCGCAACCCCGACATACGGCAAACTCCCCGGCAGGGACCTTATGGACAAGGTCATCGTAAGCAGCGGCAAGACCACCTTTGCGAATTTTATAAGGGCGCTAAACGCCTCTGACTGGGTGAGGCAGGGACATCAGCACTATTCCGGCAAGGCCGGCGGGATATGCCCGTACTGCCAGCAGAAGCTCCCCGCGGACTTTGAGGCGCAGATAGCCGCGTGTTTTGACGAGCAGTACAGGGAGGACTTAAACGAGCTTAGGCGCTTTCAGCAGACGTATTCCAGGGAGACAGGAGAGATTGTGGCGAAGCTGAGAGCCAACCTCAGCGATCCCATGCCGTCGCTCGATCTCAAGGAGTACGAGGACAAGCTCTCGCTTTTGGCAAGCAGTGTCAAGATAAACGAACAGCGAGTAGCCGAAAAGGTAAAAGAGCCGATGTCTGTGGTCTCTCTTGAGGATATCGACTCCCTTCTGATAGAGATCGGGCAGGTAATCGACGAGATAAACGTGAAGATAAAGGCCAATAACGACGTCGTTAACGCGAGGCAGCGAAAAAAGAGAGAGTGCAGGGAGGCTGTCTGGGAGCATATCGCCTTTATCCTCAGGGCAGAGGTTGGAACTTTCCGGGCGAATACGGAGAGATTAAACAGGGAGGCGGAAGAGCTCAAGTCCAAGGCGTCGCAGGCGCGGAAAAAATCGTTACAGACCTCCCAGGAGATAGCAGTGCTCAACAGGCAGACGGTCAGCACGAGGGCGGCGGTGGACAGTATAAATTCTCTGCTAAAGGAGGCGGATTTCCAGGGGTTCAGCCTGCGCGGGAAAAACGAGACCGCCTACGAGGTCGTAAGGGAGAACGGCTCTGTAGCCGAAGAGCTCAGCGAGGGGGAGCAGAACTTCATCGCCTTCCTCTACTTCTACTGCATGGCAAGGGGAAGCCTCAGCAGAGAGAGCATCCTAGACAAGGTCGTCGTGATAGATGACCCCGTATCCGGGATGGACTCTAACTGCGCCTTCATAGTGGGCTCTCTTGTGCGGGAGATGATATCCGCCTGCATAGAAAATTCGCGGTTTTCAGTGGGAAAAACCGACGGCGGCTATATCAGGCAGATTTTTATCCTGACGCATGACGCCGATTTTCACAACGCTATCAGCTCTCGTGTGGCGGGAAGATATGAGAGCGTCTCCTTCTACGTCATACAGAAGAGGGATAATATCTCCACTATCGGTTCTCCCAAGACGCGGAAGAATCCTCAAGATCCGTCAAGGTTAGAAAACTACAACCCTGTCCAAAACTCCTATGCCGAGCTCTGGGGCGAGCTTAGAGAGCTGGATTCTCCTGCACTGCTCCTAAACGTGATGCGAACGATTCTGGAGCAGTTCTTTATCTCTGTCTGCGGATATGACGGGAGCGATCTTAGAAGGCTGGTGCTGGAGCATCACAGGGAAGATTTTATCTCTCCCGCGGATAAAGATGGCGGGAAGGCAGGCAGTGCGAAGTTTGACATTGCCTCAGAGATTCTCTCCCATATCGGCGAGCCCGCAGGAAGCGGAGACGGCGCTGCCCTAGCTGAAGAATATCCTGATCCCTCCATCTACATGGAGACCTTTAAGCTGATTTTCATAGTTCTTGGCCAGCAAAGGCATTATGAAATGATGATGGGATAAAATCCGCCTGAACAGGCACTGCTGTGGATTTTGGGTTTTTTCTTTTTTTATTTTCTTTTAGCCTTAGACCTTAGTCCTTAGACCTT
>CAZRQD010000038.1:0-12512 GCA_964602365.1 uncultured Acutalibacter sp.
GCTCCCAAAAAATTACCTGAAATGGGGTATGAAAAATGGCAAGAGAAAATCCAAATTTTTACCGCGGCTGCCGGGAGAATAGCGCAAGAAAAACAACAAAGAAAAAAGCGAGGTCTCCCCCGCTTCACCGTTCATTCATCTTCCGGGACAAGCAGCCCATAGCCCCCGTCATGCCTTTTATAGACCACGTTTATCTCCCCGCCCTCATCAGACCGGAAAAGGAAGAACTCATGTCCAAGCATATCCATCTGCAGGATGGCCTCCTCCGGGGTCATAACCTGCACCGCAAAGCGCTTCGTGCGGATCAAAGGCTCGCTCTCGTCCTCCTCCGGCGGCTCGTAAAACTCCGGTTCTTCAGACGGGCTCAGCTTTCTCGCACGCTCCAACTTCGTCTTGTTCCTGCGGATCTGGTTCCCAAGCGCGCTAATGACCTTGTCAAGGGCGTCGTTCATATCAGGTGCAGTCTCCTCGGCGCGGTAGACCATCCCCCTCTGGCGGATAGTTATCTCCACCGTCTGCCGGTTGCGCTCCGCCGTCACGATGACAGTCGCCTCGGCGTCCTCGTCAAAGATCCTATCAAACTTTGAGAGCTTGTGTTCCACCAGTGTCGTGAAATTGACAACCCGCAAATTTACTTTCCTGCCAACAATATTGATCTTCATGGCGTCCACCTCTGCTAGATTTTTGGAAGTCCTAAACTTCTGCTCTATCTTATACCGGTTTCTCACAAAATGCAAGCCAATTTTTTGGCGAATAATGACAGTTTTGCCCCAAAACCCGCTTCTATGTTCGTCCGCAGTAAAAATAGAGCTTTATTTTATCCCCGTTTTGTACTAAAATAGTTTTGCAAAATAATAATTGAGGTGATACTTTGGAAAATCTGCTTGACACCGCTAAACGGTTTCATTTTGTAGGCATTGGGGGCTCTGGAATGTGCCCGCTTGCCGAGATTCTTCTCAAAAAGGGATATGAGATCACGGGGTCGGACCAAAGCGAGTCCGATACCTTGGACCGCGTGAAGAGCTACGGCATTCCCGTCCATATGGGCCACCGCGCAGAAAACGTCGGGGACGCCGACTGCGTCGTCTACAGCGCCGCTTGCAGGCAGGACAATCCCGAACTGATAGAGGCAAGGCGGCGGGGCATACCCACCTTGGTGCGGAAAGAACTTCTCGGCATGGTAAGCGGGAAATTCTCCTGCCCAATAGGCGTCTCCGGCGCGCATGGAAAGACCACCACCACCGCCATGATAACCCAGATTCTTACACAGGCAGGGCGCGACCCGACTGCCCTAATAGGCGGGAAACTTCCTTCCCTTGGCGCCAACAGCCGCGTCGGGGAGAGCGAGCTCTTCGTCATAGAGGCCGACGAATATACCGACACCTTTCTTAAGCTCTTCCCCAAGATCTCCGTCATCCTCAACATAGACGAGGACCACTTGGACTATTTTGGCAGTCTTGCCAATATTCTCAAGTCCTTTAACCAATTTGCCAGGCAGACCTCAAAATATATCGTCGTAAACGGGGATAACGCCCTTGCGTTAAAGTCGCTCCTAGGCGTCTCCGGGAAGGAGTTTCTCACCTTCGGCTGGGGACGGGAGAACTGCTGCCACCCGGAAAATGTGGAGGAGACCTCCGGCGTCCGCGCGGAATTTGACTTAATCCTAAGCGGGGAAAGACTCGGCCGCGTAAGGCTTTGCGTCCCCGGGATGCATAACGTCCTAAATGCCCTGGCCGCTGCCTCCGTCTGCGGGATTCTCGGCCTCTCCGGAGAGGAGATAATAGCCGGACTTAAATCCTTTACCGGGGTTCACCGCCGTTTCGAGTTTCTTGGGGAATTTGGGGGAGTTACCGTCGCGGACGATTTTGCCCACCACCCCGCAGAGCTCCGCGCCACCCTGACCTCTGCCATGAAGATGGGGTATAACGAGGTATGGGCCGTCTTCCAGCCGCATACCTATTCCAGAACCTATTATCTTTTGGATGAGTTTGCAGAGGTCTTAAAGATCCCCCAGCACCTCGTCATGACAGAGATTCTCGCCGTGCGGGAGGAGAATATCTACGGAATTAAGACGGAGGATCTGGCCCGTAAGGTTCCCGGCAGCAGATGGTTTGAAAGTTTCCCTGAGATCGCGGACTATGTGATGGCGAATGCCAAACCCGGCGACCTCATCCTGACCCTTGGCGGCGGGGACATATACAAATGCGCCAACCTGATAGTAGAGAGGTACAGGGATCTTGAGGCCGGCGCAAAATCCTGAGCTTCAAAAAGCAAAAACCCGGCCGTAAAGCCGGGAGAAGCTATTAACTGTATACGGTCAGCGGGTTTGTCTTCCCGCCAGAGTGGTCACTGATCTTGTCGATATATTTGATGGCCCTGCCGGCGCCCAAAACCACGCAGTCCTGCGGGTTCTCGGCGGTGATGACCGGAACCTTGGTCTTCTTTGACAGCAGGGTGGAAAACCCGTAGAGATTTGCCGAACCTCCCGTCAGATGGATTCCGTCGGTAAAAATATCCGCCAAAAGCTCGGGCGGGGTACCCTCAAGCGTCGCCTGGACGGTCCTTATAATCGCTATTGCGGATTCTATCAGGGCCTCCAGCATCTCGTCTGAATTTATGCTGACGCTCCTGGGCAGGCCGTTTAGGGCATGGCGGCCCTTCAGGGTGAAGGAGAGCAACTCCTTTCTGGGGTAGGCGCAGCCTATGGCTATCTTCGCCTCCTCCGCCATCCTGTCGCCAATTACCAGGTTAAACTTCCTGCGTACATATTTGATAATCGCGTCGTTGAAGTTATCTCCCGCGACGTGCAGGGAATTTGCAATGGCAATGCCGTTTAATGAGATCACAGCCATATCCGTGGTCCCCTGCCCTACGTCCACTATCATCGTACCGTGCGGGACGGCAATATCCACGCCCGCCCCTATCGCGGCCGCAACGGGCTCCTCTATCAGGCAGACCTTGCGGACCCCTGCCGCGGTGATAGCGTCAACCACGGCGCGGCGCTCCACCTCAGTCAAGACGCAGGGGACGCTTACAACCACCCTTGGCATGAATAGCCTTGAGGAGTTGAGCTTTTTCAGGTAATATGAGATAAGCTGCTCTGCCAAAGAGAGGTTGGAGATAACCCCGTTAGAGAGAGGCCGCGCCACCGTTATCCTGCTGGAGGTCCGCCCAAGCATGGCATACGCCTCAGACCCAATGGCGATCACCTCGTCCGTCAGGTTATCCACGGCTATTATAGAGGGTTCATTCAGGACGATACCCTTGCCTTCCACATAGACCTTAAAACTGCTGGTCCCCAAGTCTATGGCGATGTCATTTCCGATCATACATAATTTCCTCTCAGCGTTCTGCGCCTATTATAGCATATCTCTTTCGGTTTTTCAACACTCAGGCCGGGCATATTTACTCATGCTCTTCATCATCCCCGGGGTATGCCCTGTCGGCGGCCTCCCTCGCCAGGTCGATTATCAGGTGGTCGGGGCCCTCCCCCGCCTCTCCGCCGGGGATCTCGCAGACCACCTCGAACAGCCTGGAACGCATCCAAATACTCGGCGTAATCCTAAGGCTGTATCCGCATCCGGGGGAACAGATCCAGTCAAGCGGCTTCGCCTCCGGTATTCCAAAGGCCGCCAAAACAGAGGTGATCACCCCCGCTGATGTCAGAAGAACCGCGTCAGTCTCCCCCTTAGCCATGATGTTCTGCAACAGCAGCTCGAACCCCTCGCAGACCCTCCTCACAAAGACGGCGCTGCTCTCTCCTCCCGGCGGCGCAGATGTCCCTCCGCCCTTAAGCCAGTCAAGAAAGCCCGGCTCGTCTTTAAGCTCCTCGGCCGTGCGGTTCTCCCAGTCCCCAAAATCGCACTCCGCAAGCTCCAATACCACCTCGGGGTCCGCTTCGGGATAGATCAGCTTTAGGGTATCCACACAGCGCGTGGAAGGGCTGGCATAGAAGGCGGTTGCCTTGGGATAGCCGTATTTTTCCTTAAGCTCCAAAAGTTTTGGGATTTCAGACATTGCTAGCGGGGACTCTGTCCTGCCTATATACCGCCCCTGCAGGTTTCCCTCGCTTGGGAGATTTCTTATCAGGTGAAGCCTGTATGTTTTCACCTTTTGGCCCCCTCTCTTCCTCACAGGAAGAGTATATAACTAATTTTACTCCCCGTCAAGCGCCGCGCGGGAAGAATAATTTGCCCGCCTTAACACGGGGGATTCTCTTCCTTGACACCCCGCAGCGTTAAATGTTAAAATGCTTTGAAAGAACTTTTCAATAATGAAAGAGGCTGATTATGGAAAATAAAAACTATGCGGACTTACTAAAAGAGGCCAAAGCTTTAATTGACGGCGTGCCGGAGGATATTCCGAACATGGCCAATATCTCTGCGCTCCTCTGGTACAATCTCGATAGGATAAACTGGGCGGGCTTCTACACGGTCACCCCAGGCGGAGAGGGGCTTCTTCTGGGGCCTTTCGCGGGCAAACCCGCCTGTATCCGCATTCCCTGCGGGAAGGGCGTTTGCGGGACCTCGCTCTCCAGTGGCAGGACGATCGTCGTAAACGACGTCAGCAAATTTCCCGGCCATATCGCCTGCGACCCCGAAAGCGCCTCAGAGGTAGTTGTCCCCGTGAGGAGGGGCGGGGAGATAATAGCGGTACTGGACGTGGACAGCCCCCTGCTCTCACGCTTTACCCCCGAGGACGTGGATTTTCTGGAGGGAATCGCGAGGCTTTTGGGGGAAAACGCAAACTGATAAGGAATTAAAAATGATTGAGGAGGTTTTGGCAAATGCTGCCGGCACTTGAAAGGAATCTTAACGGGAAGGGGAAAAATTACCTCATGCCGTTTTTATGGCTTCACGGTGAAAGCGAGGATGTTTTAAGGGACATGATGGCGGCGGTTGACGGCGCAGGCATAGGTGCCGTCTGCGTGGAGAGCCGTCCCCACCCGGACTTTGCCGGGCCAAAATGGTGGAGTGACATGGACGTCATCTTGGACGAGGCAAGAGAGCGCGGGATGAAGGTCTGGATTCTGGACGACAGCCATTTCCCCACGGGCTTTGCGAACGGCGCAATCAAAAACCGGGATGATAGTCTGCGGCGGGAGGGCATCGTCTGCGAGACGGTTCCCATAGAGGGAAAGGTCGAGATACCGGTTGAAAAATATATCCACCCAAAATTTGAGAAAAACCTGTACGAGCAGTATACCCTAGGCGACCTTCCCACCTTTTCCGGCGACCGCATCCTCTCCTTGACTGCCAGGAGCGCCGCCGGGGAGACGATTCCCCTGAAAAACCGCATAGTTGACGGGGTCCTGCGCTGGGAGGTCCCGGAAGGGGAGTGGCAGCTTGTCTTCTGCCTGCTCTCAAAGAACCTCGGCCCCCATCGGGACTACATAAATATGATCAGCGAGAAATCCTGCCGCGTCCTGCTGGATGCCGTGTACGAGCCGCACTGGGAACACTATAAGGAAGATTTTGGCAGTACCATCGCTGGCTTTTTCTCCGATGAGCCGGAACTGGGAAACGGGCATCTCTACTACTTTGACGACCCCATAGGCAGCGACATTGACCTGCCGTGGAGCGATGAGCTGGAGGAGGAACTTCGGTCCCGCCTCGGCAGCCAGATGGAGATTCTGCTTCCCCTTCTCTGGGACAAGTCGAAAATCGGCGCGGACAGGGATTCCGTGGCACGCGTCCGCTACGCCTATATGGATTCGGTTACAAGGTTAGTGGAAAAAGATTTTTCCCTGCTCCTCGGGAACTGGTGCCATGACCACGGGGTGGAGTACATCGGCCACCTCATAGAGGACAACGATCACCACACCCGCATGGGCTCCTCTTTAGGGCATTACTTCAGGGGACTTTCCGGTATGGACATGGCTGGGATTGACGATATAGGCGGGCAGGTTCTCCCCCAGGGTGAGGATATCGAGATTAGGGGACGCATCGGTCAAGCGAGGGACGGGGAATTTTACCACTATGCCTTGGCAAAGCTCGCCTCCTCCTTCGCTGCAATCGACCCCAGAAAAAAGGGCAGGTCACTCTGCGAGATTTTCGGCGCCTACGGCTGGGGCGAGGGTGTAACCCTCATGAAGTATCTTGCAGACCATTTCATGGTTCGCGGGGTAAATCACTTTGTCCCCCACGCCTTTTCCTCCGCCCCCTACCCGGACCCCGACTGTCCCCCGCACTTTTACGCCCACGGGAACAACCCCCAGTACAGGCATTTTGGTCAGCTTGCCAGGTATATGAACCGCGTCTGCGATATCATCTCTTCATCAGAGAGGTATGCGCCAATCGCCATCCTCTACCACGGGGAGGGGGAGTGGACCGGCGAGGCCATTCCCGTGCAAAAGCCTCTCCGGGTCCTCCTAGATAGGCAGATGGACGCCGATATTATTCCCGCCGATGTCTTCTCGGAAACTGAACGCTACCGCACGGACCTCTCGGACGGCCTTGTGATAAACGGCAGGAGATATTCCGCACTTATAGTCCCCGGCTGCGAGTACGCCTCAAGCGATTTTGCCGCGGCCTGCGCCAAACTTGCAAAGTCCTCCTACCCTGTGATTTTCTTAGACAGCCTCCCCCGCGGCCTCTATGACGGAGATAGGAAGGACGAAAAGTCCGTGATAAAGGAACTCTCGGCCTGCCGCATAATTTCGCTTGAAGGCCTCTCATCAGAGCTCGATGCCCTGGGCCTTAGGGAGATCTCACTCTCACCCGAAAGCGACAGAATCCGCGTCCTCCGGCTAAAGGGGGAGGCCGAGGCCCTCTTTGTCACAAACGAGTCCGCGCAAGTGTATGACGGAATGCTCAGCATACCCGAACCGGGTCCCGTATATTTCTACAACGCGTGGGATAACCGTCTTGAAACGGCGGAATTCAAGTTAAGTGAGGATAATACTCAAGTCCGCATACATCTGGACCCAAGCGCAAGCATATTCATATTCTGTGGGGAGGAACATACATCCGAACCGCTCTGGAATGGCACGCCGCGCGAAGTCATAGAATTAAAAGACTCCTGGAAGAGGCGCATATGCAAGAGCATTGACTACCCAAATTTTGGAGAGCCTGTGAGTATCTCTCTCCCCGACAGACTGCATAAGGAACTTCCCGGTTTTTCCGGCTTTGCCAGATATGAGACAAAATTTACCGGGAAGGCGGGAAAGCGGAGTATACTGGAAATAACAGGAAGCTGTGAAGGCGTAGAGGTTTTCATAAATGGTAAAAGCCTTGGTATACAGGTTATTCCGCTTTACAGATATGAGCTTACGGATGAAATCACAGACGGTGAGAACCTCCTCGTCATAGAGATCGCCAGCACCCTAGAGCGGGAAAATTACGAGGAAAATTCACAGAATCCCTTTGCTCCTGCCACTCCTCCCACATCCCCTACCGGGCTTGCGGGAGAGGTGAGAATATATCAATATTAATAGAGAGGTGTTAAAACCATGCCGTACATCAATGATAATTTTATGCTGAACACACCACAGGCGGTGGAACTTTACAATCACTACGCCAAGAATGAGCCGATTTTCGACTTCCACTGCCACCTTTCCCCAAAGGATATATATGAGGACAGGCGTTTTGCCAACATCACAGAGCTCTGGCTCTCCGGGGACCACTACAAATGGAGGCTGATGCGCGCAAACGGCGTGCCGGAGGAACTCATAACAGGGGACGGCGACCCTTATGAAAAGTTTCTTGCATGGGCCGGGACCGTGGAGCGCTCTCCCGGGAATCCTCTATATGCGTGGACGCATCTGGAGCTTGCGAGATATTTTGGAGTCTACGAGCTGCTCAACCAGAGAACGGCCCCGGAAATTTGGGAAAAATGCAACGCCGCCCTCTCCTCTCTCTCAGCCAGATCCCTAATTCAAAAAAGTAAAGTTTCATCCCTTTGCACAACAGACGACCCCGCGGACAGTCTTGAGTTTCACAAGGCCATAAGGGCGGACAAGAGTTTCAATGTTAATGTCCTCCCCGCCTTTAGGCCTGAAACAGCCCTGCATCCTGAAAACACGGACTTTGCGAACTGGATAGATAGGCTCTCACATGCCGCTGGAATAGAGATAAAGGATATCTCAGATCTCATTGAGGCCCTCTCTGTCCGTGCCGAATATTTTAAGGAAAACGGCTGTGTGATAGCTGACCAGAGCCTCACCTCTCCGGATTTCTCCAAAGGTTCCAAAGAAGAGGCCGAGGGGGCCTTCGGTAAGGCTTTGGCTGGAGGGAACCTATCCCCGGACGAGCTCAATTCTTACCAGTCCTATCTTATGTTGTCTCTAGGTAGGATCTACCACCGGGTTGGTTTTGTAATGCAGCTGCATTTAGGTGTTTTAAGAAATGTAAACTCTAGGCTCTTTACACTCTGCGGTGCCGACACCGGCTTTGACTGCGCTGGGGACGGAGTTTCCGCCATGTCCGTTGCCTCTCTTTTTGACAGACTAAACGTTACCGACGAACTTCCAAAGACCGTCGTGTATTCCCTTAACGCCGGGGATGACGACAAACTTGTCAGCGTATTAGCCAGTTTTAACGAGGGCTGTTTTCCTCAGAAGATGCAGATTGGAGCCCCATGGTGGTTTTCAGACCACCGCGACGGTATGGAAAAGCTGATGCGCTCGCTTGCAAACGGGGGGCTGCTCTCAGGTTTTATCGGTATGCTTACCGATTCCAGAAGCTTCGTCTCCTATGCCAGACACGAGTATTTCAGGCGGGTTCTCTGCGACCTGTTTGGCGGCTGGATGGCAAGAGGTGAGGTTCCCGCTGACATGGAACTTATCGGCGGGATAGTCAAGGATATCTGCTATAAAAATGCTGCGAAATATTTTGGCATATAAGCTGAAATCAAAAGCCCGGGGCTCTCCCCGGGGCCGGTCTTTCAGATCTCAAGCAAGCCGCTTTCAAGCATCTCCTGCGCAGCCATAAGCACACCCACCTGTGCGCTCGGGTAATTCACCCCGCCTTGCATGTATACCGCGTAGGGCTCTCTTAACGGCGCGTCGGCAGAAAGCTCTATTGAAGAGCCTAGGGTAAATGTCCCCGCGGCCATGATGACGTCGTTTTCATATCCCGGCATTGGGCTTGGTTCCGGGGAGACGAAGGAATCCACGGGAGAGCCCTTCTGCAGGCCCTTGCAAAACGCTATAAGCGCCCGGCGCGTCCCAAGTCTCACCGTCTGGATTATATCATGCCTCTCCTCAAGCGGCTTTGGCGAGACCTCGAACCCGAGCATATCAAACAGGGAGGCGGCGAACGCAGCGGTCTTGAGAGCCTCTCCGGTCACAAACGGTGCGTGGAACGCGCCCAAAAACATCTCCCGTTTGACGTCGAGGGTACAGCCCACCTCTCCGCCGATTCCAGGGGAAGTAAGCCGGAATGCGCACTGCTCCACAAGGTCCCTCCTGCCCGCTATGTAGCCGCCTGTTGGGGCTATTCCCCCGCCCGGATTTTTGATCATGGACCCGGCAATGAGGTCGGCGCCGTAGCTTAAAGGTTCCTCCCTCTCCACAAACTCGCCGTAACAGTTATCTACCAAGATAACCGCATGCGGAGCCCTCTCCTTGACTGTCTCGCAGATCTTTCCTATCTCCCGGCAGGAGAGGGACGGGCGCAGGCTGTATCCTCTGGAGCGCTGAATATATACCATCCTGTATTTGTCAGAGACCGCTCTCTCTATCCCTGCGTAATCCGGGCTGCCATCCGGCAGAAGGTCCAGCTGCTCGTATTTAATCCCGAAATCTCCGAGGCTCCCCGGAAACTTTCTCCCCCCAATGCCGAACACTCCCTGTATGGTATCGTACGGGGTTCCGGTAACGCAGAGAATCTTCTCCCCCGGTCGCAGAACGCCAAAGAGCGCGACAGTCAGTGCGTGGGTGCCGCTTACGAAATTCCATCTTGCCAAGGCGTCCTCCGCGCCAAAAGAGCAGGCATATACCTTGTCCAGAACATCCCTGCCCCTGTCCCCGTAGCCGTATCCTGTGGACTGCGCAAAATGCGATTCGCTCACCCCGGAGAGTTCAAAGGCGGCAAGCACCTTCTGCTGGTTATAGCGCTGGATATCCGTAATTCTTTTAAAAGCGGGTGATGCCAGTTCCTCAGCCCTCTCGCCTAGCGAGATAAGCCTGTCATCTATCTTAAAGTAGGGATACATGAATTATCTCCAATTCTCTTGGGTTTTATGCTCGGCTAGCTCTCCCTCCACCCACGCGTCGCACCAATCGTAACCAAGTTTTCTGTAAAAATCGGCGCAGGCGTTCTTCTCTCTGAAGAGATATACCGTCTTGCCTCCAAGACTCTCCTCTGCCTTTTTTACCAGCGCGGAACCTATCCCCTCTCTTCTCCTGTCTTCCCTCACGGCGATAGCGGAGAGTATCGCCGAACTGCCCGTAATCGCAGAGACCAGCGCAGCGCCGATAAGTTCCCCTCCCTGTTCCTCGGAAAACGCCATGGCGGTACCGTGGCGCAGCCGGTGGGAGAGGTCCATATAAAATGGCTCAAAATCATCTGCCATCCCGCAGGAGTGTAGGAGGGAGAAAATTTCCCTCACGGAGGGAGGTTCTTCTTTCGCAATGGCGGGAGATCCCGGCAAAACTTTTTTGAGAATGTCTCCGGTCTTTACTATGTCAAGACCCAGCTCCTCAGAAGCTCTCACCGTGCAGAGCACTTTCCCAGCACCTGACATAAGCAGAAAATCTGCCGCTTCCTGCGGGTCCGAAGGTGTTCCGGCAAGCAGCATAAGTCCATCAAACATGGCATAGGCGGCCCTGCCTCCCTCCTCCATCCAGAAGGTGGTAAAGCCCTTGTCAAAACCGTAGGCCACAACCAACCCGGCGATCTTACAGCCTATCGCCGAGCGGCCGCAGATTTTGAGAAGTTCATCCCTGCCCTTTTCTTCTGTCTGTCTGATCACGCCGGCTTCCCCCTCTTAGGACAAAAATACTGCCGGGCTAGGCTTGCCCGGCAACGAGTTCTGTGTCTTTTTTACGCCAAGAAATACATCAGTATATTGGCGACAATCACCAGCACAAAAAAGCCAATGGCAATGAATTTTGTCCAGCGGGTTAAAAACGCATCCACACTGCGGGCTTTGTTTTTGGAGAGGAAGGTATCCGCCCCGCCCGTGACAGAGCCGAGATTTTTCTGGCTGCCCTCCTGCAGAAGCACCACAATTATAATAGCCAGGGAAAACAGCAGAAGTATAATGCCAAACACAATTTCCATCGCGCCCATTAAAAATTCCTCCTAAAAGGCCGTAGTCTCTTACCTAATGATAGCATATCCCAGGTATTTTTGCAAGCCCAAATTTGCGAAAATTACGAAGGGGAATTTTTCCCTGCGTCTTCACCCTCTCATATTAAGCTGTGATACTGCAAAGTCGTTTTATTGGCCCAACCGCAAGAAAGGGAGCAAATCCGCAGACCTGCCCCCTCAAATACTTTCAGAAAATATTACCCAATGAGAAGCCTTCAAAAATCAACCCAAACCCTGCCTGGCAAAAGTTTGGGGGATTTCAAGGCAAATCACGCCTTGCCAACGGAACCAAAGAGCTCCATCTTCTCCTTGACCGTGGCCTTAATCGCCTCGAAGCCCGGCGCGAGAAGTTTTCTTGGGTCAAAGCCCTTGCCCTGCTTGTCCTTGCCCTCCTCAATATATTTGCGGGTGGCTGCGGCGAAGGAGAGCTGGCACTCCGTATTCACGTTCACCTTGGAGACGCCAAGGGAGATCGCGCGCTTTACCATGTCCTCCGGTATTCCGGTTCCCCCGTGGAGAACCAGCGGCATATCGCCGACCTTCTCAGAGATCTCGGTCAGCACCTCAAAATTGAGGCCCTTCCAAGTGGGAGGATATACCCCGTGGATGTTCCCTATTCCAGCGGCAAGCATATCCACGCCGAGGGATGCGATCTTCACGCACTCGTCCGGGTCTGCGACCTCCCCGCCGCCTATGACTCCGTCCTCCTCGCCGCCGATGGCGCCAACCTCGGCCTCCACGGAAATACCACGCTTGCCGGCCTCTTTGATGACCTCCATCGTCTTCTCCACGTTCTCGTCTATCGGATACTTGGAGCCGTCAAACATTACTGAAGAGAAACCGGCGTCCATCGCCTTAAATGCACCTTCATACGTACCATGATCCAGATGAAGCGCCACAGGAACCGTGATCCCCAAAGTCTCTATCATGGCCTTTACCATTGCCGCGACCGTTGGGAACCCGCACATATACTTTCCCGCGCCCTCAGAGACGCCCAGAATAACCGGTGACTTATTCTCCTCGGCCGTTTGCAAAATTGCCTTCGTCCACTCCAGATTGTTGATATTGAACTGCCCTACGGCATATTTCCCCGCGCGGGCCTTCTGGAGCATTTCTTTAGCGGAAACCAGCATAATAATCAACCTCCCGAAAAATTTTATCGGTTTTGTCCATTATACCGCGGATTTTCGGAAAAATCAACAGTTTTGACGGCTTTTGCCCACGGTTTTTGCATTATTTTCTTCTTCAAGACGTCAC
>CAZRQD010000039.1:0-12509 GCA_964602365.1 uncultured Acutalibacter sp.
ACTTTTTCATGCGTTTCCTCCAAAATACATCATAATTTCTAAAAAAACTTTGCCTGGTAAATTCCTGACTAATCGGCTTTAAAATCCTCCATCTTTATAAGCTCTCCACCCCTTTTTCTGGATTCCTCAGCTGCAAGTGCCATAAAGTGGCTCTCCATGGAGTTCTCTATCGTGGTGGTATGATCGGTGGCATCCCTGTCGTTTAAGAGCATATCGAGAAAATCCTCCACGATTCCTGAATCCCCTCCGCCGTGACCTTTAAGATCTTCCGCAATGGATTTGACATCTATTATCTCCTCCGCCTGTCCAAAGCGTCTCAAATGTATGACGTTAGAGAGCATATCCGCCTCTATCTCCCCCTCTGTACCCATTGCCTTAAAATAGCGATAACATTTCTCGGTAAATGCGCACATCGTAAAGCTGATTGTCGTCCCGCCCTCCATTAAGAGCAGCGTTTGCTGGTGGTCAACAACATCATTGTCACAGCGGTAAACACACCTTCCATATGGACCTGTTTTCAAGGCTTCATATGTAGATTCGACGGTATTCCTAGAATCCACTACAGAGGTTATCCAACTACCTCGGTTATTCAAGCGCCCCGTTTCTGGGTTTGTGACATAAATTTTTTCGGCATCAAATGGACAATTATCTTTAGCCTTGCATCCTCCCAGACAGAAATCTGCCGCACCATCCGGCTCGCATTCCCTCTTAAAGAGGCGGGTATCTCCGATAGAGCTCACCGCGACGCACTTTTTACCCAAAAGCCAGGTAAAAATATCCATGTCATGACAGGATTTCTGCAAAATCATAGGACTCGTCTCAAGGCTGTTTCGCCAGTTACCCCGGACAAAGCTATGCGCCTGATGCCAGTAGGCGACATTTTCATTCGCGCAAACAGAAACCACATCTCCAATTTTGCCGGAAGAGATCAGATCTTTCAACGTATTGTAAAACGCAGTATATCTCAGGACATGGCAAACGATGACCTTGCCTTTACTCTCTGAAGCGGCCTTAAGCATCTCCCTGCATTTTGAGATTTCAGGGGAAATTGGTTTTTCCATCATTATATTATATCCCAGTCTAAGGGCTGGAATAGCCTGGTCCACGTGCTGACGGTCCATAGTGGCTATTACCATAACATCCGCTAGCTTCGGTCTGCTCAACATTTCCTCTCCTGATGAAAAGCAGTTTTCCTCTGGAATATCGTAAAGTTCTTTTGCGGTTTTCACTTTTCGCGGGTTTATATCTGCCACGGCAACAACCTTCATCTTATCGGGAAAGAGATTTTGCATAGAAGCGTAGATACTTCCCCTGTCCCCAAAACCGCAAATAGCGAAAGTGATCGGAGCTTTCATTATCATTTACCTCCCATTGCCATCAAAGCTTTTTTACCTATGTCTTTGCGGTACATCATACCGGGGAAGCTGATTTTACCCGCAGCTGCGTAAGCATTCCTGACAGCTTCGCCAAGCGTCCTTCCCAATGCCGTAACTCCCAGCACCCTTCCGCCGTTTGTATAAAATCCGCCGTCTTTCCAAACCGTTCCGGCATGATAGACTGTCGCCCCTGAAACCTGCCCATTACTGTCCAACCCGGAAATGGGAAGACCTTTAGGATATCTTCCCGGATAGCCTGGGCTAGCCAGAACTACGCATGCGGCCGCATCATCTTTCCACTTGATGGAAATTTTATCCAGATTGCCATCTCTTACAGCGTTTATTATATCTATAAGATCCGTATCCAGCCTCTTTAGCACTACCTGAGTCTCCGGGTCACCAAAACGGCAGTTATATTCTATAACTTTGCAGCCATCGTCGGTGAGCATTAAGCCAAAATAGAGACATCCCTTAAAAGGCCTCCCCTCCGCCTTTAAAGCTTGGATGGTCGGGAGGAAGATTTTTTCCATACATTCATTGGAGATATTTTCACTATAATATGGGTTAGGGCTGACAGAACCCATCCCGCCGGTATTCAGCCCCCTATCATCATCTTCCGCCCGCTTATGATCCATGGATGAAACCATCGGGCAAACTGTCTCTCCATCCGTAAATGCAAGCACTGTGATCTCAGTCCCTGTAAGAAATTCCTCCACCACCACACGATCGCCGGAACTTCCAAAGGTCTTGTCCACCATGATGGTTTTTAAAGCAGCCTCTGCCTCATCATCATCGCTTGCGATAATAGCTCCCTTTCCAAGCGCAAGACCGTCTGCCTTGATCACCACAGGGAATTTAGCCCTTTCCCGGATATATGACAGGGCCCTATTCGGGTCGCTAAAAACCTCATAGGCTGCCGTCGGAATCCCATATTTTTTCATGAGGTTTTTTGAAAACACTTTACTACTCTCTATAATAGCGGCAGAGGCAGTTGGTCCAAACGCTGCTACCCCGTTTTTTTCAAGATAATCTGCCATTCCCATCGCCAACGGGTCCTCCGGGGCGATAAAAACCAGGTCTATGCAAAGCTCTTTTGCCAGGGCGAGAACTCCCTCCTTGTCCGTAACTGAGACAGGAAAGCAGCCCGCATCTTTGGCTATCCCCGCATTTCCCGGAGCGCAGTAAATCTTTTCAGCTTTTGGACTCTCCTTCAGTTTGCGTACTATCGCATGCTCCCTTCCTCCAGAGCCAAGTACAAGAACGTTCAAAGGGCAAAACCTCCTCAGTGATGAAAAAGACGTATACCGGTGAATGCCATCGCAATACCGTATCTATCGCAAACTTCGATAACATTGTCATCGCGAATAGAACCGCCCGGCTGTGCTATGTATTCAACGCCGGATTTTCTTGCCCTCTCAATATTGTCTCCAAACGGGAAGAATGCGTCGCTTCCCAGTGATACCCCCGATAAGGTTTCAAGCCATTCCCTACGCTCTGCAGAGGTAAAGGGTTCTGGTCTCTCTGTAAAAAACTGTTCCCAGACGCCATCGCATAAAACATCCATATACTCATCAGAAATATAGACGTCTATGGTATTGTCCCTATCCGGCCTGCGGATATCAGATCTAAACGGCAGCTTGAGAACTTTCGGGTTTTGCCGTAAATACCAGTTATCAGCCTTATTTCCCGCAAGACGTGTGCAATGTATCCTGCTCTGCTGCCCCGCACCAACGCCTATCGCCTGCCCGTTTTTCGCATAGCATACGGAATTTGACTGGGTATACTTGAGGGTAATGAGAGATACAATCAAGTCTCTCTTCGCATCCTCGGAAAGATTCTTATTTTTCGTCGGCAAATTTCCGAGTAAAGATGCGTCTATCTTAAGTTCGTTTCTTCCCTGCTCAAAAGTGATTCCAAATACATCCTTGTTCTCTAAAGACTCAGGAGTGTAATGCGGGTCGATCTCAACTATGTTGTAATTTCCCTTCCTCTTCGTCTTCAAGATTTTCAGCGCCTCATCTGTGTAGCCGGGGGCAATAATCCCATCTGATACCTCTCTCTTCAAGAGCAACGCGGTCTGGGCGTCACATGTATCAGAAAGCGCTGCCCAGTCCCCGTAGGATGACATTCGGTCAGCCCCCCTTGCGGCAGCATAGGCGCTGGCAATGGGAGAGAGCTCTAAATCGTCCACAAAATAGATTTTTTTCAGCGTTTCAGATAGAGGGACATAGACCGCCGCACCTGCGGGGCTGACATGCTTAAAGGAAGCGGCTGCAGGAAGACCAGTGGCCTCTTTAAGTTCTTTTACGAGCTGCCATGAGTTCAGCGCATCAAGAAAATTGATGTACCCCGGATTCCCGTTCAAAACCTTTACGGGAAGTTCGCCCCCGTTTTTTAAGAAAATTCGAGATGGCTTCTGGTTCGGGTTGCATCCATACTTAAGAGAAATTTCGTTTGGCATTTTGAGAATTCCTTTCTGTTTTCTCAGTGATTTTTATTGATTATCCTGCTCTCAGAGTCTCCTGTTTCCACATCGATAAACCTGGTGAAGAGAGAGACTTTATTGTCTTCATTGAGGCTATCCCAGAGTCCTTTTGTGAATTCGTCTATATCCCCGCGTATCTTAACTTTAACCGGCTCACCGCTGAATGACGGTACTGGATCTCCGTCCCCCTCATAGGTGTGGATGAAATGACCAATCGCTGAAAGTGCTTCATACTCAAAAAACTGACGCTCTACCGCCCTCGGGTCACCTCCAGAACTTTTTATAATGGAGAGTTTATATCGCATCTTACAGTTTTCTAAAGATATAATACCCGATATTCTAGGGGTGTAAATCGGGGGGTCAGGCTCAAAACTTCTAGTACGCAGGGCTTCCTCGAAAGTTTTACCCTCTTCTAAAAATTTGGCAATAGTATCAGTCTGGTCACCATTCGTAACTACCACCTGATTACAAAGAACCCTCACAGGAAAATAAATGACAAGAGACGGGTCAGACATCTTTTCAGGTCTAAAGGCCTTTGTGCGAATTGCATCGCCCTCAGCCTCAAATATTCGATTTCTGGAGTTTTCACTCCTTCCCATTATAAAATAGGCGATGACGGCATGTCTGCTGTCCTCACTCATCCCAAACACTATGCCGCGTCCAGGGTAAGAATTTCTTCTCAATAGTTCGTTTAGATCCAGAGATTTCATCAATTCTCCTCCAGTATTTTTACGATTCCGTTTTCAACTTTAAGACGTCCATCGCAAAACAAGGAAACTGCCTTTGGAAGGATAACCCATTCAGCCTGCTCCATAACCCTCTTTTGAAGGATTTCAGGAGTGTCTGAAGGATAGACGTCAACCGCCTTCTGCAGAATTATAGGTCCGCCGTCGCAGACCTCATTAGCAAAATGCACCGTCGCCCCTGTAACTTTAACGCCGCGCTTTAGCGCCGCCTCATGTACTCTCAGCCCATAATACCCCTTACCTCCGAAAGAAGGCAGAAGCGCAGGATGAACATTTATTATCCTGTCCCGAAACGCCGATATAAAATCATCACTGATGATACTGAGAAAACCTGCAAGCACAACCAGCCCCACGTCCCGTCTTACAAGCTCATCCATGACGGCTAGGCTAAAACTTTCGGTATCCCCAAAATCTTCACGGGAGATGGTAAGAGTTTCTATCCCCGCCTCCTTTGCCCGTGTGATGGCATACGCTCCCGGTTTGCTAGAGATTACCACCCTTAGTTTGCCGCTTTTTATCTCACCGCCGCGTTCAGCATTTATTAGACTTTGAAGGTTGGTTCCTCCGCCAGAGACAAGCACTCCTATGTTTACCAAAGTTCCACTCCCTCTTCACCCGCAACCACTTCACCCAGGATTACCGGCTCTTCCCTATATGCGATTGCCGTGTCAATTGCTTTCTGGACAGTGTTTTTAGAAACAGCAAGTATAAAACCTATTCCCATATTGAAGGTGTTATACATATCATGTTCAGAGATCTTTCCCATTTCTTGAGTAAGGCGGAAAATTGGCATCTCGGGTATCGCCTTTTTTTCAATCTTTGCTGTAAGGCCGGGTCTCATCATCCTTGGTACATTCTCATAGAATCCGCCTCCCGTGATGTGGGACATCGCCTTCACCTCAGCATTCTCTGCCATTGCAAGCACAGCCCTCACATAAATGCGGGTCGGGGTAAGGAGAGTGCTTCCCAAGGAGTCCCCAAGTTCCCCATAGTAATTCCCAAGATTTGACGAACTCACGTTAAATACTTTTCTAACCAAAGAAAATCCGTTGGAATGCAGGCCTGAGGACCTAAGGCCTACCAATACATCTCCACTTTCAAGACCTTCCCCGGTTATAAGTCTTTCTCTGTCAGAAATACCAACTGAAAAGCCGGCAAGATCATAATCGTCCGGTTCCATAATTCCGGGGTGTTCCGCGGTCTCGCCGCCTATAAGAGCACATCCGGCGCAAACACAGCCCTCTGCAATACCGGAAACTATTTTTTCTATTCTTTCCGGTATGTTTTTCCCGCAAGCAATGTAATCTAGGAAGAAGAGGGGTTTCGCCCCGCAGCAGACAACGTCATTTACGCACATAGCGACCGCGTCTATACCAATAGTATCATGCTTATCCATCAGCATGGCAATCTTGATTTTTGTTCCAACTCCGTCGGTTCCAGAGACAAGAACCGGTTCTTTCATGCCGGAAATATCAGGAGCAAACAGTCCGCTGAAACCTCCGATGTTTGATAGAACCCCGGGGGTATTCGTTCTTTCAACATGCTTTTTTATAAGCTGAACTGCCCGATAACCGGCTGTCACATCCACCCCGGCATCTCTGTAGCTAAAGCTATGACTGAATTCTTCCCCGTTCGTCATCAGGCCAAATTCCCCCTTCCCAACCACAAGGTCTCAGATTGCCCATCTGCCGTTTCTGATTATTTCCACCCTCTCACCCTCTCGGGTTGTTCCTGTGACATTAAGCTTATCAGAACCTATCATAAAATCCACATGTATCATAGAGTCGTTTACGCCCATCTCCTCAAGCTGTTCCTTGCTGAGGTCGCGATACCCGGGGATATTCTCATTAAATCCCCTGCCTAGGGCTACATGGCAAGCTGCATTCTCGTCAAAAAGTGTGTTGAAGAAGAGTATGCCAGAGCGTGATATAGGAGAATCCACAGGTACAAGGGCCAGTTCTCCCAGCATACAGGCGCCTTCATCGGTCTTGATAAGATTCTCTAAAATTTCCCTGCCCTCGCTCGAATCTGTCTCTATACCGTCTACCTTACCGTCCTTAAACGTGATGGCAAATTTATCTATCAGCGTTCCGCGCACCGAAAGCGGAAGGGTAGAGACAAGCCTGCCCTCACACCTGCCCTTCATCGGGGTTGTAAATACCTCTTCTGTAGGCATATTGGGGTTAAAGTAGGTCCCGTCTTCAAGGCTTTCCCCTCCACCTATCCAATTTGCCCCAGGGATAAGCTGACAGGTAAAGTCTGTTCCTTCGTCGCTCTTGTAGTGAAGGCTCTCGAGATTGAGATCAGTGAGCTTTTCTGCCTTATCCATCAGCTCCTTGTCGTGAAGTTTCCACTCTTTCACAGGGTCATTGTCCACGGTGACGTGCACAGCGCTAAGTATAGCATCCCACAGCTTTTCCACAGCAACTTCTGTTGTATCTTCAGGAAAAACTTTTGCTGCCCATTTCTTTGACGGCACTGCAAGAATAGTCCACTGATATTTGCCGTCCATCATTTCTCTGAAAGGTTTCATTACGGCACCACGGGAAACCATGGCCTGCTGCATTTTCGCATGGTCGACTCCATTCATGCCGTCAGGATCTGGAGAGCTTATCGAGATTCTGGCAGGCAGGGTATCCGCATAGAACTTCATTCGCTCTATCTCCCAGTTCTCTGTACGAGAAAGCTGGGAGGCATCCTCATATTTATACCGCAGTTTTGTAAGCTTGATATCATCCCAGTTCACCGTTACCCATGCAGCCCCGGCTTTATATGCTTCCTCGGTAATCAGCTCAACAAACTTGCGCTGATGGACATCCGCGGAAATTATGCATCCCTGTCCCTTTTTTACCGCCGCCCCCGAAACAACGGCGAGCCTTGCGTATTTTCTCATAAGTTTCTTGTTCATATATGCGTCCCCCTATATAACTATTTATATATCCTGAATTCTCTCAGAAAGTCCGCTGTTCTTTTCTTCAATGTCTTTCTCCATATCCGCTCTGATTTTTTCCAGTCTTTGAGAGAGGCCGGCATCAGAGACAGCCAGAATCTGTGCGGCAAGAAGTGCGGCATTGTCCGCTCCGTCAATCGCCACTGTTGCAACTGGCACGCCTGAGGGCATCTGTACGGTTGAAAGGAGAGCATCAAGACCATCCAGCGCAGAGGATTTCACTGGAACACCGATAACCGGTAAAACCGTGTTTGCGGCTATCGCTCCAGCTAGATGGGCGGCTTTTCCGGCGAATGCGATGATCACTCCGAATCCTTTATCCTTCGCGTTTTTTGCGAAATCACTTACCGCAAACGGAGTGCGATGTGCGCTCATGACATGCGCCTCAAAGGAAATTCCCAAAGAACTAAGCCGTTTAATGGCAGGCTTTGCAACAGGTAGGTCACTGTCACTGCCCAAGATAATCGCCACTTTTTTACCCATTTGAACCTTCCTCTTCAAATTATTTAATAATCCTCCTCAGTGTCCGGTAGAAAGTATACAATGAAAACTGCAAAAATTCAAGGGCCGATTTCTAAAAACCGACCCTTGAAATGGACAAAACCAGATTTATCTCTACGAAACGCCTCTTGTCTCATCTTGGCCAATAAACTCTTTGAGTGATACCGCTAAGCTAGCCAAACCCTGCATATTGGATGGGACGATTATCTTTGTTGCCTTTCCGTCAGCGGCTTTTTCAAACGCCTCCAAGCTCTTGAGAGCGATTACCTGTTCGCTTGGATGGGCCTCGTTCATGAGTTTGACCGCCTCGGCCCGCGCTCTCTGCACCGTGAGAATAGCGTCAGCCTCACCCTGGGCCTCGCGTATCTTGGTCTCTTTTACGGCGTCGGCCCTCAGAACAGCAGACTCCTTCTGACCCTCGGCAATCAAAATAGCGCTGCGCTTTTCACCCTCTGCATCCAGAATTTTAGCCCTTCTCTCCCTCTCAGCCTTCATCTGCTTCTCCATGGAGTCCTGAATCTCAGCAGGAGGAATTATATTTTTCAATTCCACGCGGTTTACCTTAATACCCCACGGGTCAGTCGCCTCATCCAGGATTACACGTATCTTAGAATTTATCATGTCCCTGGAAGTAAGCGTATGGTCCAGCTCTAGCTCTCCAATGATATTTCTTAGAGTTGTGGCGCTGAGGTTTTCAATGGCCGAGATGGGATCTTCCACGCCATACGCATAGAGCTTAGGGTCTGTGATCTGGAAATATACCACGGTATCAATCTGCATGGTGACATTGTCCTTGGTTATAACCGGCTGCGGTGGAAAGTCCAGCACCTGTTCCTTGAGGCTCATCTTTTTAGCCACACGGTCTATAAATGGAATTTTCAAATGCATTCCCGTCCCCCAAGAGGCGTGGAACGCTCCCAGTCTCTCCACAACGTAGGCATGGGCCTGCGGAACTATTTTAATGTTCGAGATTATCACCAGCAGGACAAGTACCGCCAAAACTGCAAATACAACAAAAATCATGCACTCTCTCCTCTCTTCTGGGCTTTAACAATGAGTTTTACCCCTTCAATCCTCTTTACCAGAACCCTTTCACCTTTTGGTATTATCTGGCTCTGATCCTCCGTACGGGCCGCCCAGCTCATACCAAGCACTTCAACCCTGCCCTTTGAGAGCAAAGCATTTATCTCTTCCGTAACCAGGCCGATTTTTCCGACGGCCCGGTCGGCGTTAGTGCTAACTGTTCTCTTCTTTTCCCTATATCTCTTATAAAGCGGGCGAGTGACCAGCAGTGCGATGGCAGAGAAAAAGGCAAAAAGCAGCACTTGCAGCCAAATCTTGCCGCCGCAAAGGGAGGCTATGAGTGCGGCCAAACCGCCGGGAAGAAACCAAATAGATACAAGTGCGGGGACCGCAGCCTCTATAACTACGGCTAATATAATTATACCCAGCCATACGAAGGGCATATATCCAAGATTGTCCATTAGCTGCCCCCATTGATAGAACTAAAAAAGTCCTTCGTCAAATTCCTCTTTCACTGCGAATGGTCCGGGAAGGCTCTCAACTCCCCTGTGCTTGCCAAAATAATCTGAGCTAAAGATTATCTCCGAACCGTCGGGATTTTCGAACCGCTCTTCAGGCTCAAACGCAATGCCGAGATTTTCCGTAGAGATGGTCGGGACTTTGGCGTCTGCCAGCTTTTCATAGAGATTAGTCTTCAGACTGTATTTCCCATCCTCTTCCACAAGGTCAAGAGTTACATCGGAGAACTCCGAAATAGGAGTTTCTTTCTCCCAAGCCTTGGCTCCGTTTACATATACATTTCCCTCTGCCCAGACCGGGAGATGCATATAATAGCGGTCGCTTGGCTCACTGCCCATTCCGCAATAGCCCTCAAATTCCTTCTCCCACTCCTCTTGGGTAGGATAGCCGTCATACTTGAAAGTTCCAGCGATGACATTACCATCATCCCAGCCACCGCCGTTTTCTCCCATGCCCTCCATCATTCCCAATAGCACAGGGTGAACCTTCCGCTGAACGAATATATTGTTATAAAAGCGCACATCACCATGCAGGAAGGTCATAAATCCTGCGACCTCTGTCCCGTGCGGTACATGATAGGGAGTATACCGGGGAGAACTTAACGTCTTTGCGCCGTTATCCGTTCCCTTTCCAACAGCGCATAGTCCGCCGGCTATCAGGTTATGCACGACCGCGACACCTTGGGTCGCCAGTTTCAAAGCCCTTGCAGAGAGGAAAATGTTATTGTCAAGCAAAGTGGGACCGTGGGAGACCTCTATGAAGACATCCTCTCCCATTCCCATGCCCATCTCAGGAGAAAACACAGCATTTTCATCTAGGTTGGGGAGAGTATTGTCATGGAAAAGATTCTGCGTAACCCTCGTCCCCTGAGCCTGCCAGTCCAGCCAAAGGCCGCGGGTACAGTTATGGATATGATTCTTTCGGATAATCACATCAATGGCGGCGTGCATCTTGATCCCGCCGATCTCAGCGCCGGCAAGATTCTGTTTATTGTTGATATGGTGAATATGATTATTCTCAATTACAGAGAAAACACCGCCCAAATGCCCTACAATACCCGTCTGTCCGCAATCATGAATATTGCATCCTCTGATAGTATGAGAGCCGATATTCTCTTTGCTCCAGCCCTCTCGCTGCGCCTGGAGTATGCACTCCCTCTCTGTCTGCGTTCCGTCCTTATACTTCCAGTGCAGCCACTTGTTATCATTGCCCTTCTGCCTGTATTTGCCTAGGGAAATGCCGGAACACTTGGACTCATAAATCTCGCAGTCCTCGATCACCCAGCCCTTGGACCAGTGGGGACCTATCATTCCCTCCTGATATGCCGTGGGTGGAGCCCACTGCGTCGCGGCCTTACAAACTGTGAAACCGGAGAGTGTGATATAATTCACTCCCTCATTTTTGGGGTAAAAACACGCCCTGCGAACGCTGATCTCAACATTTTCCCTGTTAGGGTCAAACTCATGAAAATTGGCGTAGATAACGGTCTCATCCGTATCCTCATCCTGCTTTGTATACCAGGTATAGACGGAAAAATCTGGGTCCCAAGACGCTTTGGAAACAACTGGATCTTTTACAAGCTCAAAATCAGTCACCTCATAGAGTGATTTTCCATTTAGGTACACATCGCCTGTATGGGCATAGGCGGAAGCAACAAACCAGTCCCCGGAGACAAGCACTTTGTACGGATTATATTCCCCGAAAATTCCATTGCCGATTCTCGCTTCCCATACACCGCCGCCGAGGTTTTTCCAATTCTTGATCTCTTCCGCACCGGTGATGACCGCCCCAAGCGGCTCTACAGAGCGGTAAATCACGGGATGTTCCTTATCGCTGCCGGGGTTTTTGGGATCGACCCACTCCCGGTAGATACCAGGCGCCACCAAAACTGTATCGCCGGCCTTAGCTATTGCTGCTGCCTCCGAAATCGTCTTGAAAGGACGTTCCTTGCTGCCATCACCAAAACGTCCCGCCCCTGTAGATACGTAGTAATCCATAAAGATATCTCCTTTCGCAGATTTCAACCACTGTAATTTTACCATGCCAAGTGGTTTTTGGCAAGAGAATTTGCCCTGAAATTCTGAATTGAATGCCGAAAGTTTCAGGAAAAATCTTTACAAATCTCAGCGGTCAGCCTCTTCCCTCTTGGCGAGGGCGGGAAAGCGCGCGTCCCTGATATTTCTGGAAATCACAATTACAGAGAGTATGAACGACCCCGCATAAATTGCCCATTGTCCTGTGAAGAAGGTGCGAACGCATCCCAAAATCACAAAAAGGGAAAAAGTGACGACCGTCCTGCGCTCGTTGGGCCTGATAATATAGACAAGGGAAAAGAAGAGGTAGAGCGCCATGAGAATTATGACAAGGCGATTCCCCGGCAACAGGGCAAGTAAGCAGCCAAAGGACGTGGCGATTCCCTTCCCGCCGGTACCGCGATAATACGGGGCCAAAGCATGGCCCAAAACCGGTGCGGAGACCACTAGGGAGATCAGCGGCTTCCTTGGGTCCAAAAACCGCAGGGCAAAAAACACCGGGAAAAACCCCTTCGCAATATCACAAATCACGCAGAGCATGCCGACAGGGATTCCCGCATATTTGAATGCGTTCGCACTGCCGGGGTTGTGGTCCGCGCTGACCTTGCGTATATCTATATGTTTGAAGAATTTCACAATATGGACGCTAAAGAGAATTCCCCCCAGAAGGAAACCCAAAACCGTCCAAAAGATGTAGTACTGGTAAATCTTCACAGCTGAAGTCTCCCTCCTATTTGACCTCATCCTGCCCCTCTGCATTGCCTATTATACTCTCCTTAAAAGCAAATTTCAAGTTTTCATTTCACAAACAAAAGCCCGCGAACCCAAAAGAATCCGCAGGCCTTTTGCCAATCCCCAAAAAGGGAGAGCCCCCAT
>CAZRQD010000040.1:0-12118 GCA_964602365.1 uncultured Acutalibacter sp.
ATTTCAATCCACGCTCCCCGTGAGGGGAGCGACTGGACCCGCTCTACAAGGTGATAATGGGCGATGAATTTCAATCCACGCTCCCCGTGAGGGGAGCGACGGTGGGCGGGGTGAGGCATGACACTCTGCCCGTCACATTTCAATCCACGCTCCCCGTGAGGGGAGCGACTAAGTTTGTGCCGCGACTGCCATATGCGCGAGCACATTTCAATCCACGCTCCCCGTGAGGGGAGCGACGTGTCTCTTTGAAAATCTTAACGCGGTCCAGATAATTTCAATCCACGCTCCCCGTGAGGGGAGCGACCTACAAAAATAACCGCGCTGTGATTGCGGTTGAATTTCAATCCACGCTCCCCGTGTGGGGAGCGACAATGGTGCCGGTGGCGGGACTCGAACCCGATGACAATTTCAATCCACGCTCCCCGTGAGGGGAGCGACGGCGGAATGCATAAACGTTTGGAGTTGTGCAGTATAAAGATTATGTATTCTGCCGAATAATTCCGCGAAAATCCGCAAAAGACATTCGCGGGTAGAGCATTTGTACGGAAAATCCGCAAATTTTTCGGTGCGAATCTCCCGGGAAATTTATGTTAGCTTATGGTTCGCACTAGAACAGCAGGGGTTCATCCACCTCCAATCCCGGTTTCACGCCGAAGTGTTCCACCTTGGATTTGTGGTTATTTCCGAGATAGTAAAACCGAAGCGAATCATGGTCTTCGTCTATCTCTTTAAGCAGTTTTTGTTTGAGAGCTACCCACTGCGCTGAGTCCGCAATACATTCAAATACTGAATTTTGAACGCGAACCCCGTAATTTTCGCAGCATTTCGCAACCCTTCTCAGTCTCTTTTTCCCGCTGCTTTCCTCCGTATTTACGTCATACGTTATGAGTATCAGCGTATTTGATCACCTCACTTCCAGAGAAACGGGGGATAGGCGTCCAGGTCTCCTCTCAAGTACCTCGCCAGAAGCAGAGCCTGTACGTAGGGCAGCATGCCCCACTGTACTTTTTCTTTTAAGAAAGGGTGGGTTATGACCTCGTCCTTTCTGGTCTGCCACGCGGTGAAAAAGGTTCTCCTCCCGTTTTCGTTAAGCAAAACCGCGCCGCTCTCCTGCTCTATAAACGCTTTCCCGTCGATCATCTTCCTGTTTATTAGGGTCAGTACAAAGCGGTCGCACATCGGCGCCCTGAACTCCTCCACAAGGTCCAGCGCAAGGGATCTCCTCCCCGGACGGTCCGTGTGGAAAAATCCTACATACGGGTCCAGGCCGACACTTTCCAGCGCAGAACAGCACATATTCATCGCGAAAGTATAGGCGAAGGACAGCAGGGCGTTTACACGGTCCAGAGGCGGACGCCTGTTCCTGCCCTTAAACCGAAAGTCCTCTTTCTGCTGAAGGATCATGTCATCAAAAACGGAGAAGTAGGTGACAGACGCCTCTCCCTCTATGCCCCTCAGAGTGTCGGCATCTTTCGCTAGCATGGCCGCTTGAGAGGAATTTCTCAGAAATCCGGACTTTCTCTCGAAAAGTTCAGTGTCAACCCTCATGCTGTGGTCTCTAACCATCCGGTCAAGGACCCAGCGGTCGTTTGAAATTTTGGCGGCTATTATATTTTTCGCTATCGCAAGGCTTTTCTCCGGGTCGTCCGCTGTATGGTACTGCGTCCTCTTTAAGAGAACATTCCCGGAGATCTCCCCCTCCACCCTGGCGAGGAATCCTCCAGAGCGCGACATCATCACCAGTTCCCGCCCGTCAGAGACGCATTTTCCCATCAGCGCAGGGCTGACGCCTGCGGCCCCGAAGGCGATTATGCTCTCCAGATTATGAAGCGGAACTCGGCTGATTTCTGTGCGGTCCTCGGATATGACGACATTTTCCCCGTCTAGGGAGAGGTATCGGCCCGGCGTGATGATGTAGAGTGTGTTAAGCAGCCTTTTCATTGGTCGGTTTCCAGCATTTCCTTCAAATATTCAGAAGCCTTTTTTGTGTCAAGCTGGGGCAGGCAGATATTTTTGAGAGAGCAGGAATTGCAGGATTTATTTTTCCTGACCTTCGGGGTATACCTGCGCTCGTAGAGCATATGCATTTCTCCAATTAGGTCAGTGGTCCTTTTCCGCAGGGGTTCGTCTAAAGCGACTTTCAGACGTCTTCTCGTCTCGCCATAGTAGATATGTCCTTCCGGAATCTCACAGCAAAGCATCTCCTCAAGGCAGATAGCCTGTGCGCAAAGTTGCATGATATCGCATTCATCCTGTTTTGGAGTGCCCCGCTTATATTCCACGGGCATTACCTTATATTTACCTACTAGGCCGTTTATCGAGATTCCGTTTAAGTCGTCTCTTTTAAACTCAACGACATCGCACTCGCCGCTTATCCCCAGGTTTGCGGAATACACCCGCATTCCCCTCACACTTATGAGATTTCCCCTACTCTCCTTCAGCTCGGGGTCGTGGGCGCTCTCATGCAGAACTCTACCTTCAGCGGTCAGAAAATTTTCTTCCCACTGCTGTTCTATATGTATAAGCGCCCACTGCCTTCTGCAAAAAACAAAGTGCTGGATACCGGAAAGCTGCAGGAAATCCTCTTCCCTGTACATTACAGCAGGTCAATGATTTCGGGTTTCACGTCAATTTTGTCAAGGGAGATTTCATAATCATAAAAGCTCTTCGGAGAACTGACCCCGTCTTTGAGAGCTATCTTGACAGAACGGTGAACCTTTGCAGAACTCACCTTGGGAGTCTTGCCCTCATGTTCCCACCAGTATACGCGGCATACCTCCATGCTTCCCTCTGGTCTTGCTGAGGAGGCGTCATTTTCATAAAGGGTGCAGAGAGCCTCTTTGATCTTTGCCGCATCCTCGTTAGTGAAGCCCGTTTTTTCCGCAAGCTGGCAGTTTATGCTGCCGTTTATCACGTACAGGCCGAAGGGAATATAGTATTTTGTTCCCATAGTATCCGCGGACTTGCTGTTTTTGCCCTCTTCCCCGTTTACGCTCTTTGTGATCTGCATGCTTATGATATCCACAGGGGAAACGCTTATCGCCTGGTGAATACTTACCGGGCCCCTCACTCCAACAGAAACCGACTCTCCGCTAAAAGCGAAGACCTGTCCAAAGCTTCTTACGTCTGTCCACTCCTCGCAGGCTGCCATCGCATATTCGTCCTGGTTTGTCTGCTTGCCATTTCTGATCTTTCCAAGTTTTTCATTGGTTCTGGCGCGCTCTGCCAAGCTGCCGCATCCGTCATCACACCTGTCATTGGACTGGACAAAAATCCTCTCTCCCATGTCCTGCAAGCGGTTGCGAATCTTCCTCTTTATGCAGACATCAGAGATTTCTCCCAGACCATCCAGGGTAGTCCTCGGACGGTTGCCGTCAAGAGGGTCGCCGTTGGGGTTTGCGTTGGTCGCGGTTACGAAAACTGTAAAATCAATCTTTCTGCTCAAAACATCTTTTTTCATGGATACTAATCCTCCTCTTTGTTTTTCGGCGTGTAGATTTTCGCCGTATAGTGATGATATCCCAGTAGATAGGACGGACTGAGGGCAGAATTGTCCTCGAAAGCGGATTTGTCGAACTTGGACATGATTTCATTTATCATGTTCTCATACCTGATCCTCTCTCCTTTCATTTTTCCCAAATAGACCGTCAGATGCTCCTCTATTAACTTCCATGTCTGCCACGGCCTCGCGGAGAAAGCACTCCAGTATCTGCGCGCATTTGTGGAGCGCTCATATCTCTCCTTTTCCTCGTACGTTGCTCTCTCCGCGGCGTCTGCAACAGCAAGCAAACATCCGTACAGATAGCTGCGATCGGTCTCGTTTGGATCATACGCCATTGTAACGACTCCCTTCTTCCTGTCAATATTGTATTTTCGTATCATTCCGCAGGCGGTTTCCACTGTCTTGCGGTGATTACTGAACTTTTCAAAAGCCATCGGGTTAGAGGCTTTGCCTACCAAAGCTCTCACAATATCCGAGGGCAAGGGCTGTCCCTGTGTTATACACGGGAGAAGCCGAAGCATATTTTCCCTCTGTATTTCATCTTTACACTCCAGTCTCCCGTTTCTTTCAAAACCAAAGGCGCAGGTTAAAATATCATAGACACTGAAAGAATTTATAAGATATTCTTTCCTTGTGTAGTTATATCTTAAACAGGCGGTTTCCTCATGCCACCTCAGGAGATTTGCCAGGAAATCAGATTTCTCAAGCTCCTCATAAAGGGAGACGGAAAGTCTGCCCGTCGTTGCGGAATCAAGACAGAGGATCATGACCTTGTGGTTCAGCGTCATGTCAGATTTATCCCCGAAGATTCTCGATCTAAGCAGATCCCTGTACTTCCTGACTGTGTCCGGCAATTCGTCATCCTGTTCAAACATTTCCTCATCTGGAAGTCCCTCTTTTTGAAAATCGGGGAGGTCCTCCAGCATGCTTGCCCATACAATTATCACCATGGAGCCCATCTGAATCCCCTGGCGGCTGATGAGCCATTTTAGGGCGTTGTGCATTTTTTGGGAAAAGTCATAACTGACCATAAGGGCCTCATCCGCATCTCTAAATCTGCCGCGGAAGGTAAACCCGTTCGTATCATTGGAGGAGATCAGCTTGGCCTTATCGCCAGAGTTTCTTATTTTCCCGGGATGTTTTCTGGTGATGGGAAGAATCTCCCCGGTGGCATAGCAAAGCCCAGCATCCTCGCTAAGGCTGTTATTCCATGCGATGAACGATTCTTGCAGCGATTCGTCCATCCATGTCCTGGGTTCTTCTAAGCCGATTATTCTAAACCGTACAAAGGCATCCGTCTGGCTAATTCCGGCCAGCTTGCGCTCTGCGCTCAACTTTCCAGTTTTCCCGTCAATTTCCAGAACATGGCAGTCAAGCAAGTCCCTAATCACACAGCCCTTCTCAATGTAGGAATACAGGGCATTGACGGCGGGGTGGGTAAATTTGCTTTCATGCCAGCTCCTCAACTGTTCAAGATACGCCTCATAGTATTCCCGGTCATCCCTATTGCTTTTGCTTTCTACAAAATCTGAATAATCTCCCGCGAGATACTTCAGTTTTTCAGAGTAAGGCATTGGGGCAATACCGCTTGTTCTACTTGCGGATTTCTCAGTCATTGGGACCGGGGTATCTTTTCCCTCCTCCTTGGAGAGTTCCCGCGCAGTGACGAAAGAACCGTCCAGCCGCAGTGTCATCTCTATCTGTGCGTTGGCTGTGGACTGTGCGATTGGCATAAGATTATTGCCATCGTCAAATTCCCGTCCGTGCTGTGTCTCATATACCTTATAGAGTTCATTCGTCCAGCCCAATTCTCTTCCCTCCCGTCAGCATCACAAACTCCTCCTCGCGCAGTCCCTTGAAATTCTTCTGATCCTCCCCAAATGGTTTTACAGGCATTTCTCGGATATGTCGTTTTATTGTGCATTCCTCCGGCTCGATAAAATCTATTACTCCCTTCTTCATAACGGGCTGCCAGAAGCGCACGGTCATAAAACCCTTATCCTCATCTAGAATGGCCTCATCAGGATAGGTTATGCCGTGGTACATCAAACTCATGGGCATTTCCTCCACATTGTCATAATATCCCTCAGAATCTCCAAAGACGCAGGGTTCAACATATCCCTGGCATTCCCTTGTGCCCAGGAAGATATCTCTCCTCCCCCCTGAGGCAATCATGCGCTTGGCAATGCTCATATGTTTGCGGGAATCGCGGTCGCCCTCCAACTCTGGTCTGTTTGGATTCCATACAAAATGGGCCCTCACCTGATAACAAACATTTTCAAGATATGTGTAGTATGAGAGCTGGTTGCCTCCGTCATAATTTATCGGTCTAACACCCGTCCTGCTGGTGCGGATGGGATTCATCACACGGACACTGTCAATCTTCCATATGATTGTCGGCTTCCAATACACGCTCTGCATGATGCCTTTTAAGGCCTCATAGGTGGGTATCATATACGTGCAGCGCTCTCCTCCCACACGGGTAAGGACATCTGAAAACAGTGCCTGTCTCCCGTAGACCATAAACTCGACCTGATTTTTTCCCATGATTTTCTCCTTTCATTTTTTTCTATATAATATAGCTGCTTACACCATCTTCTGGTGTTTCCGGCTCATCGATGGAAAGACCATAATCGTCATTATAGTATTCTTCTCTAAGAATGGCAACCCCCGCGGGCAGTTCGATGACACCATTCCTCTCCAAGAGGGTTTTCATCTGTTCGGGGTATACCTCAATTGTGTACGGTTGCAATGCGCGGGAGAGCCGGCCAACCCTGTTTGGGGAAGTCTCCTCTTTTAGGTAAGAGACGAATTTGTCGGCATTTTTGTCCTTTTTATAGTACGGCGAAAGCAGGCTTAGGGAGTGGTTGGAAATTGCTTCAAAGATTCTCCCGGCCGTTGCAAACGCCTGCCCGTGAAGGCCCGCCTTTTTCCCGCCCAATATGGACCGCTCTCGATTTAGTCCCATCAGGTCGATTAGGTTATCGTCGGCGCACGGATAGACCAGTTCGTTTTTGTTTTCACGGTAAATTTTGCCGAAGTAGACAGACAAATTTTCGCCGCTAAGGGTATCCCCGCAAGGACTCTCCAGCATTTCGCGGGATATGACCTGTGCCGTGGAGATTTCTTTCAGCCTGCCAAGTTTTTCATCTCTTATGTTTAGCAGGTATACGGGACAAGCCCTCCCAAACTCTCCATTTCTATTACACCTCCCCGCCGCCTGGGATATATTGTCAAGCCCCGCGAGAGAACGTATGACGCAGCCAAAAGAGATATCCACACCCGCCTCGATCAACTGGGTGGTGACGCAGATCATCGGCTCATGGTTTCTCAGTTTTTCCCGCGCCAAGTCTATCTTTTTCCTCCTATGTTCAGGACACATTCCCGTGCTTAGATGAATCAGTTCCACGTCAGTGAGATTTTTCAGTCTCTTATAGATCTCCCTGGCCGCAGACTTTGTATTGACTATCATCAGAACGCTCTGATTTTCCCGCTGCTTCTCTAAGCAGAAATTCGCCGCTTCATCGAAAGAGTATCCGCTATTATTGACAAGATTTATCAGTTTTGTCCTGGGAGAAAATCCCTGCGCATCTACTTTTACCATGTCAGGATCTCTATCCAGCAGCAGCGGAAATCTTTCAAGCAATTCAAACGGCGGCTGGGTAGCGGAACACAGGACAATGGTGGATTTGCAGATCTTTGATAGGAAGTTCATCGCAAGACTGAAGAGGTAGGTGCATCTTAGCGGGAGAGACTGTATCTCGTCGATGATGATCACCGCTTCAGAGAGCCGGTGGAGGCGTCTGACTGAAGACGTCCTGCCTAAGAAAAGCGTGTTGAGAAACTGGACCATCGTCGTGGCAATGACGGGGGTATCCCACCTGTCGGCATGCAGTTCATATTCATCAAGCTCCTCCCCGTTTTTTGATTCCGCCGCCCTGCCTATCGCATCGGAATGGTGCTCTAAAAAGGCGCTGTCTCCACATAGAGAGCGGATTACGTCGCTGTTCTGTTCTATGATTGACATAAACGGAGCGACATATATTATCTTCTTTTTACCAAAGAGTTGGCACTGCCTTATCGCAAAGCGGAGGGAGGACAGGGTCTTTCCTCCTCCGGTAGGGACCACCAGTCTGCATATCCCCACAGGATGTTCCGCAAACTTGCCGCACTGTTCTGAGATTTCATCTCTCCAAAGCGAAACGGGATCTTTGCCCTGGTTAAGCTCTTTTAGCTTTTTTTCAAGATTTTCCTGCATTCTGCCAAAGGTTGCCTCCGGCGCCTCTGGAACCTCAGCCGGAGAGCCCGACATGAAGTCGGCGGTATCGATCCTGTCGGCATCCATCAGGATGGAGCAGATCAGGCGCTCTGCCATTCCATGGTAGAAAGCGAGAGCCTCTTTTTTGTATTCGGCAAGCGGCAGGTCCATCAACGTTACAAGATTTTTCAGCCTTTCACCCAGGGCTTTGTATTCGCTTTCCGCAGATTTTAATATCCCCCCGATATCTTCGAAAAAGGACAGTTGTTTGGCATTTTCTATGGTCTCCTCGTAAAAATCCGTCTTACCAATTCTCTCGGCAAAATAATCCTCACCATCCTCATCAATCCAATCATGAAGAGAGTGGTGGGACAAGATAACCCTTCCCATAGAGCATGCCGCCAATTCCTGGGAAGGGTTACTCTTGCCAAGTGAATATAGGTATTTTGCTCCGGCAAAACTGTGGTCTATGCTTCCCCTCGCATAGCCGCCGCTGCCATGTATGTATTCGCTAAAAGCAGAGGAGAGTTTTCCAATATCATGCATCATCCCGCAGAGCATCGCAAAATTTTTTAACCCCAGATTCTCAGCAAATTCCGCGGCAAGCGCCGCGGTATTTGCACAATGCTCCTGCACACTCTGCTCCATGCCGTCGGTCTTTCGAATATGCGCGGTCATATCCCCCGCCTCCTCTCTAAAATTTTCTGTTTTCTCAAAGCAAAACCGCTGCCGCCCATCTAAATAATTGGAGACCTTCCCTACCCCTCCCCAAAATGCTCCTTGGCGATCTCGTCTAACTGTCCCGCCAATTCAGAAAATTCCCTGTTTAGGTCAAGCGTTCTCACGCTGATCTTATTCCCGCTCATCTGATATACATTGTCCGGCTGAATCTCCTCGTCTGTCCTGGCGTATAGCAGCATGCCGGAGACCGGGGGATGCGGGGAGGTAAATTCAGCGTCCCTGTTTTTTACATAGGTGAAGATCTGGTAGAGATTATTTGAATGTATGCTCTGGACGTCGTACTGCGTCTGGGTGGTGTGAGAGTAAAATTTGGCGTCGATTATCAAAACGGTATTTCCTTTAGACAGCGTTACATCGCTCTGCATGGTCGGCAGGAGGGCTCCCTCCCCGTCGTCAAGCGCCCATGGGATTTTGGATGCGTTCGCATCTATTTCGGGATGTTCCCTAACATAATATTCCAGGATGAATTTCTCGTATAGGCGGTTCATCTTTTGGTCATCCATAAAGGACGCAAGTTTATATTCTCCGCTCTCCGTGGTGAGGAGCATTCCCTCAAGTATCAGCTGGCAGATAAGAATCAGGATGCGGTAGGATTGGTTATTTCTCTGGAATCTTATGGAGGAGAATTTTACACGCTTAGGGTCCAGTTCCTCCACCCCAGAAAAGAATAGCATTTCCTTTTTAAGCTCATCCCTAAACTCTGCCTTTATCTCCGCTTGGCGCAAAAGCAGCATGACGGTGGTCTTTAAAATCCGGTTTAGGAGATTGTTCTCAGAGAGCTCGTCAAACTCGCATGAAAGCCGCACCTTGCGTTCCGTCCTATTCCTTATCGTGCCCGGCATATCTATCCTGCCGCGCATAACGGGGAGGTCCTCTGTCCTGTTTATATATTCCCGGTAAAGCCCCTGCTTAAGCTGTCTCCCGATGCCTCCGCTAAGGATCGCCGCGAAGAGGTCGTATATGTTCTCAAAATCCTCCTTAGCGATTTTTTCGTCCAGATCAAGCTGGCGCAGGCTGGAGAAGGCATAGGCAAGCATATAGTAGATATTCTTGATGAATGTGTTTTTTTCCTTAGTCATTTAAGGGCCTCTCTAAGCCTTTTCTCCCACTTGCTCACCCTCGCGGGCTCATCAAACCAGTACTCGCCAAGCATGGGGAGAATATCGTATTCCACCACTCCACTAAGCCATTCTCTATCGCAGCTTTCCCTGCCGCAGAAATAACTGTGCCCGATGCAAAATCCCCTGCCCAAGGATTTATCATTCTCTATCTCATGGTTTAGTTCCTTTACCTCCGATATGATTTTGTCAAAGGTCTCGTCCCCAAGACTTTTTTGGTAATCCTCAAACCCTTTGGAATCAAACTCCGGCTTCATATCAAAAAAGCTGAACCTTCTGCGCAGGGCATAGTCAATCATGGCGAGACTCCGGTCGGCGGTATTCATCATGCCGATAATATACAGGTTTTTCGGCACAGAGAAGGGGGCGGCACTATAGGCCAGGGTGGTCTCTACCCCTCTGTAATCCTTCTCGATTAGCATTAGCAGCTCCCCGAAAATTTTGCTAAGGTTCCCTCTGTTTATCTCGTCGATGATAAAGAAGAATTCTTTGTCTTGCTCTTTTTCTGCCTTTTTGCAAAACCGGTAGAATATCCCCTCCTTTAACCTAAACTTTTCCTCCTCCGGCTTATAGCCCATCACGAAATCCTCGTAGGAATAGTTCTGGTGGAACTGTACAAATTCTATCCGGCTGTCGTCCTTTTCACCCATCAAAGACCACGCAAGTCGTCTCGCCGCAAAGGTCTTCCCGACCCCCGGCGCCCCCTGCAGGATAATATTTTTCTTGTTTTTGAGAACCGCCGCCAATTTATTGTACCGCTCCTCCTCCATATATACCTCGCCTAGAAAATCCTCCCTGCTGTATTTTTTAGGGTCTGGTATCGGGTCCGGCGTTGGAACTGGTACTGGAACCGGAATCGGTACCGGAACCGGATTTGGGTATTTAGATGTGTAATAGATGAAGTCTATTGTCAGTGTTTGCAGTTCGGGGTCCGGGTAGCAGGAATCTGTAAGCAGGGAATTTAAGAGTTCCACAAGCTCGCGGTCCTCCTTAAGCGCCGCGCGGATCTCCTCGCTGAGGTTTAGGAATTTTCGTATATTGTCCTCGTTTGCGCCTTTCTTAAAATTATAGTCGGTTTTAAGATTTGCGGATGCCTTATCCATTTCGGTATATTTGTAAATACCGTACTTGTCAGGATACCTAAGCCAGAGGTATGTGGTAATGGCGTTCTCCCACTGATAGTGGGACCCGGCGCCGTTGCCGTATTTTTGCAGAAGGAGAGTGGAGTGGTCTGCAAACGCCTTTATCCTCTCATATACCTCCTTACTCTCGTCGTAGAGGTCGATAAACATACCGCGGACTTCATCCGGGGCAACTTTTGCAAACCTTTCGAGCGTACTGCGGGGAAAGTAATTACTGGACACTAGGAGATTATCCGTCTTCCCCAAAGATCTACTGAGCATCTCGGCAAAGTCGGATGCGTTCGCATCCCAGTTATCCTGAAAGCATTTTACTGCCTCCCACTTGAATTTCTCGCCCTTGCCTCCCCCGCTTGCAGGTTTAAAGCGTTCTGGAAAATCCCGCTTGTAATCCGCCAGCACATTTTCAAAACAGGTTCTGTCAATCATTTTTCTACCTCCTGCGTTCGCATTTTTCGCATAGATTAACGGTCACGTTCTCTCTTTCTCCACACGCCCGGCAAGGTAAACTCTAGTATAGCCTCGCAATCTCCCTCGCCGGTTTTTATGCAGACTTTATTTGACGCCGCTATCAAATTAAAGAACGCACCTTTACTTTTGGATTCCAACACCCACAAAGCACCGTCTAAGCTGAGTATGATTTCCTTCGTATCTGTATTTATCTCTCCTCTAAACGTGAAAAGCTTTTGAAATTCTGTACTGACAATATCAAGCCAGTTATACTCCCTAACCAGATTTCGCATAAGCTCATTATCTATGTAGTAATCTCTGCTGATCTCCCCTGAATATTCGTTCAAGATATCAATCAGCATTCGTTCATCGTGTTTATTCATCAATCTCGCCTAGCCTTTCCACTGCGTGGTCAAAATAAAAATCGAATCGATAATCGCCGGTTTCTTGAAAACCTATATTAAACTCAATACCTGAGTCGTTTATCGTTTTACCAAACAGCTTCGGATCGGTTATCTCAAAATCTCTTCCTATCAGCACTATACTTATATAGTACGCACCCATCTCGAAAATCTCTGTGTCCACCCTGGACTCAAGCGAAACGATCTTCCCTTTGACCGTTTTCTTAAGCAATTCAAGCACTTTACTTAAGTCGTTAAGCCTTTCGGGTTTTACGGCATACACCACGCCGCCGTTATCCTCCGGCACCTGACTCTTTATCAAATATCCTAATGCCTGAAAGAAAGCGGCATCCTCCTCCTCATCTTCCTCTTCCTCCTCCGGCATATCCCGACCATAGTTAATCTCAAATTTCGGCATCTAAAAACTCTCCTTTCATCGCCGGCGTAAGATCCGCCTGCCCTATATATACCGTGGGTGGGTGGCAAAATTTTTGTTATTATATCATAAG
>CAZRQD010000041.1:0-12007 GCA_964602365.1 uncultured Acutalibacter sp.
TTTATTCCGCAAGATCCGCCTGAGGCCGGACTATGGAACCGGCGGGTGAGACCGGCTCTATCTCCACCTCGTTATAGCACTCCATGCCCGTCCCCGCGGGGACCAGCTTTCCTATGATGACGTTCTCCTTGAGGCCCTGCAGAGAATCCACCTTACCCTTCACCGCTGCGTCGGTCAAAACGCGGGTGGTCTCCTGGAAGGACGCTGCTGAGAGGAAGGAGTCAGTGGCAAGGGAAGCCTTGGTAATTCCCAACAGCACCGGCGTATAGGTCGCCTCTTTCAGATCCTCCTCGCCTAGGGCTATGCGGTCCCTGATCTCCTCGTTAGCGAGATAAACCTCGTTTTTGTCCACGGTAGAGCCGGTAAGGAAGTCTGTGTCTCCCGGGTCGTCAATTCTGACTTTGCGGAGCATCTGGCGGACTATTATCTCAATATGCTTGTCATTAATATCCACACCCTGCATGCGGTATACGCGCTGGACCTCGGATATCAGGTAGTTCTGAACCTCCTCTATCCCGCTGATAGAGAGCAGATCGTGCGGATTTACGGAGCCCTCTGTTATATGCTCGCCGCGCTTTATATACTGTCCCTCCTCAACCGCCAGCCTGGAGCCAAACGGGATGAGGTAAGAGCGGCTCTCGCCGGTCTCGTCGTTTCTGACAACGACGTGATGATTTTTCTTTACCTCCTCAAAGGCGACCTTACCGTCCAACTCGCTTAAAATGGCGACGCGCTTGGGCTTTCTCGCCTCAAAGAGCTCATCAACCCTTGGAAGACCCTGGGTAATATCCTCTGCGCTGGCCACTCCGCCCGTATGGAAGGTCCTGAGTGTCAGCTGCGTACCGGGCTCCCCTATGGACTGTGCGGCTATTATGCCGACAGCTTCGCCGACCTGCACGGGCTGCCCGTTTGTGAGGGAGGAGCCGTAGCACTTGCGGCACACGCCGTTTTTCGCGTGGCAGTGCAGCACAGAGCGGATTTTTACTCTCTCTGCCCCGGAATTTATAATGGTATCCGCGTCCTCTTCAGTCATGAGTTCATCTGAGCTGACTAAGACATTTCCGTCCCCATCCTTGAAGTCCTCCAGAAGATAGCGGCCGACTAGCCTCTCCTTTAATGGCTCTATCGTCTCGGGTCCCGCATTTATCGCAAAGACCTCCAACCCCTCCTCAGAGCCGCAGTCCTCTTCCCTTATAATTACCTCCTGAGAGACATCCACAAGTCTCCTTGTGAGGTAGCCTGAGTCGGCGGTACGGAGTGCGGTATCCGTGGCGCCCTTTCTCGCGCCGCGGGAGGAGATGAAGTATTCCAGCACATTTAAGCCCTCGCGGTAGTTCGAACGGATCGGGACCTCTATCGTCTTGCCGGAGGTATTCGCAATAAGGCCGCGCATACCGGCAAGCTGACGTATCTGGCTGATGCTGCCGCGGGCGCCGGAATCCACCATCATATAGATGGGGTTATACTGATCCAATCCCTTTTGCAGTGCTTCGGTGACATCCTCCGTACATTTCTCCCAAGTGCGCAATACGGCGTTATACCGCTCGCTCTCGGACAGGAGGCCCTGGTTGAATTCGTCGGTGATCTCGTCTATCTCCTGCGCGGCAGCCTTCAGCAGGACCGGCTTCTCCGGCGGGGTGGCGGCGTCGCACATGGCGATGGTTATTCCGCTTAGCGTGGAGTATTTATATCCCTGCGCCTTGATATCATCAAGCACCTCGGCGGTGCGCTCGGTTCCATGGACCTTGATGCACCTGTCGATAATCTCCCCCAGTTTGTGGCCGTTGACCAAGAACCCCACCTCAAACTGCAGTGCGCCCTCCTCAGAGGAGCGGTCAACATAGCCAAGGTCCTGCGGTATGGGGTTGTTGAAGATTATCTTTCCAACGGTGGTGTCAACCAGACCGGAGACCGGCTTCCCGTTTAGCCGGGCTTTTCTGCGGACCTTTATCCTCGCGTGGAGACTCACGACCTTGGAGTCGTACGCCATCAAAGCTTCGTTTACATCCCTGAATATCCTGCCCTCCCCCGGCTCGTTTTCCTTTTCTAGTGTGAGGTAATAGCTGCCAAGAACCATGTCCTGTATCGGCACGGTGACGGGCAGACCGTCTGAGGGTTTTAAGAGGTTATTGGCAGAGAGCATGAGGAACCTGGCCTCGGCCTGCGCCTCCGCAGAAAGCGGGACATGCACCGACATCTGGTCCCCGTCAAAATCTGCGTTATAGGCAGTGCACATCAGGGGATGCAGCTTCATCGCCCTGCCCTCAACTAGGACGGGCTCGAACGCCTGGATACTCAGGCGGTGCAGGGTCGGCGCACGGTTAAGCAGAACGGGGTGATCCTTTATGACCACCTCCAGTGCGTCCCAGACCTCCGGTCTTACGCGCTCCACAGCCTTCCTAGCCGCCTTGATATTCCCGACGGCTCCCGTCTCCACAAGCCGCTTCATGACAAACGGCTTAAACAATTCCAGCGCCATCTCCTTGGGAAGGCCGCACTGGTACATTTTCAGTTCCGGCCCGACAACTATGACGGAACGGCCGGAATAGTCCACGCGCTTCCCAAGAAGGTTTTGCCTGAAACGTCCCTGCTTGCCCTTAAGCATGTCAGAGAGAGACTTTAACGGGCGGTTGTTGGCGCCGGTCACGGGGCGGCCCTGCCTGCCGTTATCTATCAACTCATCCACTGCATGCTGCAGCATGCGCTTTTCGTTTCTCAAAATGATCTCCGGAGTTCCGCGTTCCAAAAGCATCTTAAGCCTGTTATTGCGGTTAATCACCTTGCGGTAGAGATCGTTTAAATCACTCGTGGCAAAGCGCCCTCCGTCCAGCTGAACCATCGGGCGGATGTCCGGCGGAATGACCGGGAGTACGCTGAGTATCATCCACTCTGGCCGGTTGCCAGAAAGCCTGAACGCCTCCACAACCTCAAGGCGCTTGAGGATACGGGCGCGTTTCTGGCCGGTCGCCTTCTTCAGCTCTGCCTTAAGCTGCTCTGAAAGCTCCTCCACATCTATCTCCTCAAGCAGGGTGCGTATCGCCTCGGCGCCCATGCCCGCGGAGAAATCGTCCTCATATTTCTCCTTGAGATCTCTATATTCCTGGTCTTCTAGCAGCTGATATTTGGATATCTCGCGTACGTCGCCTGGATCGGTAACTATATAATGGGTATAGTAAATCACCTTTTCAAGAGCTCTCGGGGACATGTCAAGCATGAGACCTATACGTGAGGGAATGCCCTTCAGGTACCAGATATGCGAGACAGGACAGGCGAGCTCTATATGGCCCATGCGCTCGCGGCGGACCTTCGCGCGGGTAACCTCGACGCCGCACCTCTCGCAGATTTTTCCCTTATAGCGGATGCGCTTATACTTACCGCAATGGCACTCCCAGTCCTTCGTCGGCCCGAAAATTCTCTCGCAGAAGAGGCCGTCCTTCTCCGGTTTGAGCGTACGGTAGTTGATGGTTTCAGGCTTCTTTACCTCGCCGTATGACCATTCCCTGATCTTTTCGGGAGAGGCGAGACCAATCCTTATAGTTTCAAAAGCGTTATTCTGCATATACAAGACCTCCCGCTGTCTTAAAAATCTTCGTCCTCGTCTTCGTCGTCCTCATCGCCGGGGTAATAATCCTCGTCATCGTCGTCGTTCTCGTCCTCATCAGAGTAGTAATCGTCCTCCTCCTCGCTGTCCGAGTCAGACAGGATATCCTCGGCATCGCCCACGCTAAAGCCGTCCATATTATTATTGTCGGCTACCATCGGCTCGTCAAATACAACGTCAGAGCGGTCAAAGCCCAGCTCGTCGTCGTCATCCTGCTTTAGGTCTATCTCCTCGTTGTTCTTGTCAAGCACCTTGACATCAAGTGCTAGGGACTGCAGTTCCTTTATCAGGACCTTGAAGCTCTCAGGTATGCCGGGCGTCGGGATATTCTGCCCCTTCACGATGGCCTCGTAAGTCTTGACACGGCCGACCATGTCGTCAGACTTGACCGTGAGGATCTCCTGCAGGGTGTAGGCCGCGCCGTAGGCCTCCAGCGCCCAGACCTCCATCTCGCCGAAGCGCTGACCGCCAAACTGGGCTTTGCCTCCCAGCGGCTGCTGGGTGACCAGACTGTAGGGACCAGTGGAGCGCGCGTGGATCTTGTCATCCACCAGATGGTGGAGCTTGAGATAGTACATGTATCCGACGGTCACGGGGTTATCAAAATATTCCCCCGTGCGGCCGTCCCTCAGCCAGACCTTGCCGTCCTCGTCCATTCCCGCCATTCTGAGGCACTCGCGGATATCCTCTTCCTGCGCACCGTCAAAGACGGGGGTCATGATCTTCCAGCCAAGGGCCTTTGCTGCCATGCCAAGGTCCACCTCCATTGCCTGGCCGATATTCATGCGGCTGGGTATGCCAAGCGGGTTTAAGACTATGTCAAGCGGGGTTCCGTCGGGCATAAAAGGCATCTCCTCCTCCGGCAAAATCCTTGAGACAACGCCCTTATTGCCATGTCGGCCGGCCATCTTATCGCCAACGCTTATCTTCCTCTTCTGCGCCACATAGCAGCGCACCACCTTGTTCACCCCGGGAGAGAGCTCGTCGCGGCTGTTCTCCCTCGTGAAGACGTCCACGTGGACCACTACGCCGTATTCGCCGTGCGGAAGCTTTAGAGAGGTATCCCTCACCTCTCTCGCCTTTTCGCCGAATATGGACCTCAAAAGTCTCTCCTCGGCAGTGACCTCCGTCTCCCCCTTGGGTGTGACCTTGCCCACAAGGATATCCCCGGCGCGAACCTCGGCGCCAACACGGACAATGCCCCGCTCGTCGAGGTCCTTCAGCAGGTCGTCGTTTACGTTGGGGATATCGCGCGTGATCTCCTCGGGACCAAGCTTTGTGTCTCTGGACTCCATCTCATACTCCTCGATATGTATCGAGGTGAAGGTATCGTCCCGGACAAGCCTCTCGTTTAACAGCACGGCGTCCTCGTAATTATAGCCCTCCCAGGTCATAAAGCCAATAAGGGCGTTTCGGCCAAGGGCTATCTCCCCGTTTTTGATACCGGGACCGTCCGCTATGACGTCGCCGGCCTCAACTCTCATGCCGACGTCCACCACGGGGACCTGGTTTATGCAGGTGCTCTGGTTAGAGCGCATGAACTTGATGACCTCATAGTCGTCTATCTCGCCGTTATCTGCGGTTATTGTTATCCTGTCTGCGGAAACGTACTTGACCACCCCGCCGCGCTTGGCGAGGACGCAGACGCCGGAGTCCACCCCGGCCTTGTATTCTATGCCCGTGGCAATGATGGGAGATTCAGTCCTGATCAGCGGCACCGCCTGTCTCTGCTGGTTCGCTCCCATCAGCGCGCGGTTGGTATCGTCATGCTCTAGGAACGGTATCATCGCGGTCGCAACGGAGACCACCATCCGCGGCGTGATATCCATATAGTCGGCGCGGCTGGACTCCATCTCCAAAAACTCGTCCTTATGCCTGCAGACCACCTTGGGGTTGATGAAATGACCCTCGTCATCCAGCGGCTCGTTCGCCTGTGCAACGACGAACTCGTCCTCCTCGTCGGCGGTCATATAGCGCACCTCGTCCGTGACAATGCCGGTTTCCTTGTCCACCTTGCGGAAAGGGGCCTCCACAAAACCGTATTCGTTGATCTTGGCAAAGGTCGCGAGGTAAGAGATCAAACCGATATTCGCGCCCTCCGGGGTCTCCACCGGGCACATGCGCCCATAGTGGGTGTAATGCACATCTCTGACCTCAAAGCTTGCCCTGTCCCTCGAAAGACCTCCGGGGCCGAGGGCAGAGAGTCTGCGCTTATGGGTGAGCTCTGCCAGGGGGTTTGTCTGGTCCATAAACTGGCTTAGAGGGGAGGAGCCGAAAAACTCCCTGATAGCCGCCACAACTGTCCTGATGTTGATAAGAGAGTGCGGTGTGATGGAGTCGGGGTCCTGCGCCTGAAGGGTCATCCTCTCGCGCACTATGCGCTCTAAGCGTGCGAAGCCGATGCGGAAGGTATTTTGCAGAAGTTCCCCCACGCAGCGGATGCGGCGGTTACCCAGATGGTCAATATCGTCGGTACTGCCCAGCCCCACGGCAAGACAGTTCATATAGTTTACGGAGGCGTAGATGTCCTCATTTGTTATATGGTATGGGATAAGTTCCTTCCTTCTTAAATGGAGCTCCCTTTTCAGCTCCTCCTCGGAAAGGTTCTCATCAAGAATTCCCATCAGAACCTTATAGCTTACGCGTTCGTTTATGCCGCAGAGTTCCTTGGCGTCAAAATCCACATAGCAGGATATGTCCACCATTTGGTTGGACCTGACCGTGACCTTCCTGCCGCCGAGCTCTACAAAGACCTTATCTACCCCCGCATTGTCGATCTTTCTGGCGACCTCCACGGTGATCCTCTCGCCGGCATCGGCAAGAAGCTCCCCCGTCAGAGGATCGGCCACAGGCTCTGCTAATAGCTGCCCGACGATCCTGCCCTCAAGGCTAAGCTTCTTATTGTACTTGTGCCTGCCTACCCTGGAGAGATCATACCTGCGGGGATCAAAGAACAGGGAATGCAAATGCGCCTGCGCGCTCTCTATCGTGGGCGGCTCGCTGGGGCGAAGACGGCGGTAGACCTCGAAGAGGGCCTCCTCCTGCGACTTGGTTATATCCTTCTCTATGGTCGCCTGCATCCTCTCATCGTCGCCAAAATAGTCGAGTATCTGCTGGTCGGTGCCAAGCCCCAGGCAGCGCAGGAGAATCGTCACGGGGATCTTCCGGTTTTTATCTATGCGGACATAGAATACGTCGTTTACGTCATTTTCATATTCAAGCCACGCCCCGCGGTTCGGTATGACGGTGGCGCTGAAGAGCTCTTTGCCGGAGCGGTCGTAATCCATGCGGTAGTACACGCCAGGGGAGCGCACCAGCTGAGAGACCACCACACGCTCGGCCCCGTTTATCACAAAGGTGCCGCTTGGCGTCATCAGAGGAAAATCCCCCATGTATACCTCGGACTCTTTTATTTCCCCCGTCTCCTTATTGAGCAGACGGACCGTGACCCTGAGAGGCGCCGCATAGGTGGCATCCCTCTCCTTGCATTCCGGCACGCTGTAATTTGGCTTGTCATCCAGTCGGTAGTCCACAAAATCCAGTACGAACTTATCACTGAAATCTGTAATTCCGGAGACGTCCTCAAGGACTTCCCTGAGACCCTCTTTCAGAAACCATTCGTAGGAATTCTTCTGGATCTCTATCAGGTTGGGCATCTCCAGCACTTCCCTTATCCTGGAAAAGCTCATCCTGCTGGTCTTGCCAAACTGCACCGGTTTGACGTTCACCATTGGCACTGCACTCCTTTGTTTTTCGTGTTTATGCCCAGACGCAAAACCCCAGAGCCCAAACAAAAACCAGAGATTTTATTGGTTAAGCCCTTGCCTTTTTCCCCGGCTTCTGATATACTGTGGCTGTAAAAGGGGGATATTCCGCCTATTTTGATACAATTTCTTATTTTACAACCGCTTTTTCGTCTTGTCAAGGCTTTTTCTAAGAATTTTTTAAAAAATTTTTAGAAGCGACCCCAAATGGGATTGCCCCTGTACTAAGACGCGGCGGGAAGGGAGAAAATCCATGTCCTATGTAAAAGAACAGCTAAAGCAGCTGAGGATTAAAAACGCAGATGAGCCCGAGTTTCTGCAGGCAGCGGAAGAGGTGCTGAATTCTCTGGAGCCTGTGATAGAATCCGACCGCAGATATGAGGAAAACGGCATTCTGGAGCGAATTACCGAGCCTGAGAGGCAAGTCATTTTCCGCGTCCCGTGGGTGGACGACAGCGGGAAGGTCCGGGTAAACCGCGGGTTCAGGGTTCAGTTCAACTCTGCCATAGGTCCTTACAAGGGCGGGCTGAGGCTTCACCCAAGCGTAAATTTGGGAATCATAAAATTTTTGGGGTTCGAGCAGGTTTTCAAAAACAGCCTGACGGGACTTCCAATAGGCGGCGGCAAGGGCGGCGCAGATTTCGACCCGAAGGGAAAATCTGACAGGGAGGTTATGGCCTTCTGCCAGAGCTTCATGACTGAGCTGTACAGGCATATCGGCGAGGATACAGACGTCCCAGCCGGCGATATTGGCACCGGAGCGAGAGAGATAGGTTATCTCTACGGGCAGTACAAGCGCATAACCGGAAGGTACGAGGGCGTTCTTACCGGGAAGGGGCTAAACTTTGGCGGCTCTCTTGTGCGCACTGAGGCCACGGGCTATGGACTTCTGTACTTTACTAAGGCAATGCTTGAAAATAACGGGTATGAGATAAGCGGCAAGAGGGTAGTAATCTCCGGCGCAGGGAATGTTGCCATCTACGCGGCCGAGAAGGCCGAAGAACTTGGGGCGAAAGTTCTTACCATGTCCGATTCCACCGGGTGGATCTATGACGGCGACGGCATAGATCTCGCCGCGGTAAAGGAGATCAAGGAGGTCAAGAGGGACAGAATCTATACCTATTTAAACTACCGCCCCAGCGCAGAGTACCACGAGGGCAGGGGGGTGTGGAGTGTCCCCTGCGACATAGCCCTCCCCTGCGCCACGCAAAACGAGCTTTTCCCGCAGGATGCTGAGGAGCTGATAAAAAACGGCTGCATAGCCGTCTGTGAGGGGGCAAATATGCCCACCACCGCAGAGGCGACCAAGCTTTTGCAGGATGCCGGAATACTCTTCGCCCCGGGCAAGGCGGCTAACGCCGGCGGTGTCGCGACCTCAGCGCTGGAGATGACCCAGAATAGCGAGCGGTTATCCTGGAGCTTTGAGGAGGTTGACGAGAAGCTAAAGGGAATTATGGAGAACATATTCAAAAACATTGACTCGGCAGCTAAGCAGTACGGGCTGGAGAAAAATTATGTCGCCGGCGCGAATATTGCAGGATTCCTAAAAGTTGCCGACGCCATGCTGGCCGAGGGAATTGTCTGATTTAGAAGGTGAGATTATGAAAAGAAAAAATTTGGCGTTACGGGCATTTCTATTAATTTTGGCGGTGCTCACTATCTTGGGATCTATCTCCGCCTGCAAACAGGAGAGATCTCCCGGGGAAAAGGAGATCACCGTGACGGTGGTGCATGGCGACAAGAGTGAGAGGGAGTTTACCATCAATACTGAGGCGGAAACGCTGAGAGAGGCGCTTGAAGAGCAGAACCTAATCGCCGGGGAGGAGAGCGAGTTCGGGCTCTTCGTGCAGACAGTGGACGGCGAGACTGCAAACCCTGAAAACGAGGAGTGGTGGTGCATTACCAATGGCGGCGAGACGCATAACTACGGAGTGGACGACACTAACATCGCCGACGGGGAGAGGTATGAGTTCACCTTCACTGTGGGGTACTGATGCGAAGAAGGCTGTTTAACCTCTGCCTTATGGCCTTAATGGGCGTTTTGATGGTGGTTTCCAAAGAGGCGCTGGCTTTTTTGCCAAACGTTGAGCTTGTCAGTCTCCTTATCATCCTGTTTACGGTAAATTTCGGATTCACAGCCCTGGGCGGAGTGCTGGTCTTCGTACTATTGGAGGGACTTCTCTACGGGTTTGGGCAGTGGTTTTTCATGTATCTCTACGTTTGGCCGCTGCTGTTTTTCCTGTCCTGGTTTTTACGGCGGATAAAAAAGCCGTGGGTTTGGGCCATTATCTCGGGGGCGTTCGGTTTGGCGTTTGGCACCCTCTGCTCCATATCCTATCTGCCCATAGGCGGATTTAAGATGATGATCTCCTGGATAATATCGGGCTTTACTTTTGACCTCATCCATGGCGTTTCCAACTTTTTGCTGGCCATCCTGCTTTTTAAGCCGCTCTCCCGGATACTAGAGAAGCTGAGGGCTATGATTATTGGGAGACTATAGAGGATTTGACCTCTGGGATGCATCACTTTGCGTCCCGAATTGAACCTGAAGTAAATAGCGCAGGAGGAAACTTTGATGAAAATAGGAGTGCAGCTTTACGGCGTTTTAGCTGACAAAAAAGAAGATATTTTTGAAACTCTCGGGGAACTCAAGAAAATTGGGTATTCTTATATCGAGCCATGTGTGGCGCTGGAGCAGGTCCCCGGTATGGAGCATGTCATTTGGCCAGCGCAGTGGCTGTTAGAAAATCTTTCCAAAATAGATTCGCTGGGACTGGAGGTAAAATCCTGCCATATTTTCGCGCAAAATCCGCTTGCGCATTTGGGCCTGCTAAAGGAGTTTGCAGGGAAGGGAATAGAGTTTTTTGTCTTTAAAAGTCCCGCCAAACTTACTGAGGAAAGCCTGCAGGAAGCGGCTTTTCCTCTAACCGTTCTTGCTGACGGGCTGGCTGAGACCGGTGCGAAAATTCTAATACACAACGAGAGGGAAGATATCGAGACCAAAATTTGCGGCAACACTGCCTTTGAGCATCTGCTGAATCTATGCATGGGAAAAGTTTCTGCACAGGCGGATATTGGCTGGATATTTGCGGCGGGAGAAGACCCTGCCAAATTTCTCTGGAGAAACCGTGAGAGGGTCCTTGCCCTGCACTACAAGGATTTTAAGAAAAATCCAGACGGCTCTTTAACGCAGGTTCCGCCCGGATCAGGAGAGGTCAATTCTGCTGCGTGCTGCCAGTTCGCGAGGTTTATGGGCATCCCGCAGATAGTAGATCAGGACAGCTTCCCCGCGGGTGATAAATGTGATGATCTTTCGAAAGCTCTCCATGCGGTAAACGGGCTAAACGGCGGCAGAACAGAAACCGTCAGCTATTTAAACAGTCTGGATGTGGAGACGGGGGAAGTAGAGGTAATCAAAAAATACGATGGTATTATCGAGGCGCCTAACTGGCTAAAAAAGTCAGACACCATCATATATAACGCTAACGGACGGATTTATAGTCTCGACCTCAGATCGGGCGAGGACAAAGAGATTTATACGGGCCAATGCAATAACTGCAATAACGACCATGTCGTTTCCTGGGACGAAACCATGCTTGGTATAAGCCATACTGACTTTAGAAAAGGGTTTTCCAGCCAAGTTTATACCGTCCCCCTTTGCGGCGGGGAACCTAAACTGATTACCTTAAACTCTCCAAGCTTCCTGCATGGCATCTCTCCGGACGGGAAAGAACTTGCCTACTGCGCCTTTAGACAGGTAAACGGTAAACTGGAAGTAGACGTCTATGCTATCCCCGCCACCGGTGGGGAGGAGAAGAGACTGACGTGCGGCGGCTTCAACGACGGTCCTGAATACTCCGGAGAATATATCTGGTATAATTCAACAAAGTCAGGGCTAATGCAGATCTGGCGAATGAAGAGAGACGGTACCGGACAGGAGCAGATCACTTTTAACGGGAGAAATAACTGGTTTGCGCACATCTCTCCCGATGGTAAGAGGGTCGCGTATATCTCTTACCGTAAGGACGAGCTTGAACCTCACGAGCATCTGCCGAATATGCAGGTTGAAATCTGGCTTATGAACGCGGACGGAAGCGACCAGCACAAGGTGGTTTCTCTCATAGGCGGGCAGGGCTCTTTAAACGTGAACTCCTGGGCGGGAGACAGCCGCCATCTTGCGTTTGTGAGCTATGACTTTAAAAGGTAAGATTAAGATACAGAAAGATCTAGGGCAGTCCCCCAGCTTGCGAGGACTGCCCTTTTTCATTTGCGATAAAACCGGCAACGGTTTCAGTTCTTAATTTTCCTTCTTGGAATTATTGTCACCATCTGAAGAATTTCCACCTTTTTTGACCTCAGAATCGTCATCTGCTACCACGTCACCGCCGTTTTGGGAATCCTCCTTGTTTTGTTTTCCGCTGTGTATCCTCCTAGCTAGAGGAATGCTCAACAGGATTACAAGACCCAAAAAGCAGACGGCGATAACCGCGGGAATAGGCGATATCCCTCCCCCGTTTATGACGATGGTGCTGTCATTACCCGAAGGCTTAGAAGATTCAATATCTTCCGTCTCTGTCTCTTCCTCCACTACCGGAACCTCTTTTAGGTTACTTGAAGGCCTTGGCGAAGATTTATTCCCGGA
>CAZRQD010000042.1:0-7694 GCA_964602365.1 uncultured Acutalibacter sp.
TTAGAAATCTTTCTTTGGTTCAACCAGACAAGACAGGAAAACCAGAAAAATCATTACGGTCTGTATCTGCCGAACCTGCTGATGAAGCCAAGAAGATGGGAGACAGCTTTTTCAAGAGCTTCGCGGTCAACCCTTCCCTCTTTTTCCCCGTCAAGAATCTCGGCTATGACGGGCGGACCTCCGGGCATGACCACGTCGTTTCCGGCTTTCACGGCGTCTGCGCCGTAGACGACAGTGTCCATATCTCCCCAGTCTGTAACGACAACGCCGTCAAACCCCCACTCATCCCTGAGAATGCCGGTGCAGAGGTCGCTGTTCCCTCCGGCAAATTCCCCGTTTATCTTGTTAAAGGCGGTCATCACGCAGTGGCAGAGTCCGGCCTTCACGAGCATCTCGAAGGGTTTAAGATAGAGCTCCCTCGCCGCGCGTTCTGTGAGGATGGAATCCACCGCATCATAATTTAGCTTTGTGCTTCCCCTGCGGTAGGTCTCCTGCTCGTTTACGGCAAAATGCTTGGCGCAGACCTGTACTGGGTGATTTTCCTCAACTCCCCTGCTCACAGCGCAGGCCAAAGCGCCGGTGAGGTACGGGTCCTCAGAGAAATACTCAAAATTCCTGCCTCCAAGCGGATGGCGGTGCAGGTTCATTGCAGGCGCAAGCCAGACATCCACCTTTAACTGCTCGCACTGCTCCCCCACAGCGTCGCCGAATTTCTCGCAGAGATCTCTGTCAAAACTGCAGGCGATCAGCATCTCGCTGGGCCATGCAGTCTGCCCCACTCCCGCAGGTCCGTCCTTGTAGTAGACGGAGTAGATTCCCTTGCTCTCTATGGCAGGGCTTACATAGCCGTTCATGCCTGAAGGGTGGGAGTTTGTCGTGACGGGTTCTCCGCTCTCGGTGAAGATGGTATTTGGATCTGCGGTCTCTCTCAGCGCCGCGAAGGGCGTCCCGGGGCCGTATCCCACACAGAGCGCCGCAAGCTCCTCAAGGGAAAATTTTTCAAAATTGACGTCAAGATTTTGCGCTGCTGGGACGGCAAATCTATCTACATCCCCATCCGTAAGCTCGATGATCGCGGGTGCCCCCGGCGCGTCACTCTCATCTTTTATGGAGAGAAAATCCAGCTTGCCGCAGTATGCGGGGCTTAAGCGGTTCTCGCACTTTTCGGTGACAATATCCTCCGCTACAAGAATATTGGCCGCCGGCTTTAGACTCTCAGAGGAGTTTCCGACTAGGATCGTATAAGTTCCCCTCTCTATGACCTTGCAGGCAAGGTCCTCCCTAAAGCAGGCAAGTTCACACGCGGGTATGAAGAGATTGACCGTCTCCTCCTCTCCCGGGGAGAGTTTACGCGTCTTTGAAAAGGCCTTTAGTTCTTTTTTTGGGCGCTCGCTCTCGGTCTTATGCGTAGAGACATAGACCTGCAGCACTTCTCTTCCCGCGCACCCTCCGATATTTTTTACCGTAGCCGTCACGCTGAAACCACCGCCGGTTTTTTGCACTCCCAATACCCTGATGGAAAAATCTGTATAGGAGAGGCCAAAGCCGAAGGGAAACAGCGGCTCCACGCCAAAGGAGCTAAAGTACCGGTAGCCAAGATAGATGTTCTCGCGGTACACGGTCACAGGGGATTTAGAGAACTTCCGCCTCCCGTTCTCCTTAGGGCTGATGCCGTAGTCCTCGTAAGTCTTGATCTTTTCGGGGTGATCCTTGTCCCAGGAAAAATCCTCCCAGTAGGGATAGTCCTCCGGCCTCTTGGCTATAGTCACAGAGAGCTTGCCGGAGGGGTTGACCTCCCCCGTGAGTATTCTCGCCAGCGCCGCAGGTCCCTCTTCTCCGGGAATTCCCAAAAACAGCAGGCTCTTAATACTGCCGTATTTTTCGGTGAAGCTTAAGTCTATAAGCCCGTTAATATTCAATATCACCGCGACTTTCGGGAATGCAGAGCATACCGAGCTTATCAGCTCCTCCTCCTCTTTGGAGAGGGTATAGTCGCCGTCGAAATGTCTGTCGCACTCCTCCCCGCCTGAGGCCCTGCCGATAATCAGAACGGCCGTATCGGTCTCCTCCGCACTCTCAGAGATCAGCTCTTTAGGTACTGAAAATTCCTCTGAAGGGGGGTTGTATTTCCCAAAAAACTCGTACATCAGGCCGCTGTTTACCATATGGGTAAGCTGGCTTAGGTCAAAGCCGGCGGGTTTCCCCGCGCTCAGCTCCTCAGATTTCCGGACATAGAATTCCTTTAAGCCCTTAGAGGGTATTAGCCCCGCCTTTTCGCACTCCGCCAGAATGCTCTGCGGCTCGGAGACATTGGCCGCCCCAGAGCCGTTGCCGGAGAGCAGGGTCTCCACCTGCGCCCTGCCAAAAAATGCGACCGTATCCCCCGGCTTTAGCGGCAAAAGGCTTCCCTCGTTTTTCAGCAAGACTGCGGAACCCTCAACTATCTCTCTCGCAATCTCCTTAAAATCCATTTTAGTTCTCCTCTCTTTTATTCATTATCCGATAAACCGCTCTAATGCGGATTCGGTCATGTCAGGGTGCCGGCTTCTTAGAAAATCCATTATCCTCGCCTTGGATTCCTCCGGAGACCTCGAATAGGAGGCTGAGATAAAATCCTCCCTCATGCTCTTAAGGCTGTCTATCTCCCTAAGCATCGTTCTCGCTCTCTCCCCCTAGCCGGTCTGTAAGCGCCGTCACAATCTCCTCGGTATGCATGCCGCGGCTGCCCTTTACCAGCACGGCGTCCTGAGATTTAAGAAAATCAAAGAGGTATGCCTCAGCCTCTTCGTTAGTGGCAAACCAGACACCGCCGTCGCCAAAACCTTTTGCCGTCTCTCTTGAAAGTTCTCCCACAGCCACAAGCGCGTCTATGCCGAGGTTCTTCGCATATTTTCCCATATCAAAGTGATTTTTCTCCCTCTCCTCCCCAAGTTCCAGCATGTCGGCGAGGACTGCCACCCGCTTTCCCTTAACATTCCTCTCCTTTAGGACAGAGAGCGCAGCCATGACAGAATCCGGACTGGCGTTATAGCTGTCATCTATTATCATCACACCGGAGAGCTCGGTTATCCTCTGGCGTCCCGCAGGTACGCGGTAGGATGCGATCGCATTGGCTATCTCACCGGGAGATACAGAGAGGTACCTCGCCACGGCGAAGGCGCAAAGGGCATTCCTGACATTATGCTCCCCCACGGCGGGGACAAACAGCTCGCACCGCTCTCCCTGCCCTACTGCAGTGAAAAACGTCCCCCCGCCGGCCTCCCTTGGCCCGCATGCCCTAAAGGCGGCCCTGCCGTCAAAGCCAAAGGTCACCGCGGTTTTTCCGCACTCCCCGGCATACCGCATTAGCAGCGGGTCGTCCGCATTCAGGAAAAGCGGCTCGCCTCTCTTAAGATAGTCAGCTATATGGGCTTTTTCAGAGAGGGTGGTCTCCTTCTTCTTCATGAATTCCAGGTGCGCCGAGCCTATGCCGGTAATTACGGCAATGTTTGGTTTTACGACTTTTGCTATCCTCTCCATCTCATGGGGCATGCTTACGCCCATCTCTATGACAGCCGCGGTGTGGTCGGGATTAAGTCCGAAAACCGTCATCGGCACGCCTATCTGACTGTTCTGGTTCCCGGAGGTTTTGTGGACGTTGAATTTAGGGGAGAGCGCAGCGGCTATCAGCTCTTTCTGTGTGGTCTTGCCCACGCTACCCGTAACCCCAATAACGGGGATGTCAAACCTCTCCCTGTAGCGTGCGGCAGTCATCTGCAGGGCAAGCCGGCAGTCCTCCACAAGGACCACCGCCGGGCCGCCGGTATCGGGATTTTCCGAGAAAGCAGCGGCTGCGCCTAGGGAAAATGCTGACGCTATATACTTATGCCCGTCGGTGCGCTCCCCTCTGACAGGAACAAACATCAGCCCCGGTTTAGCTTCTCTGCTGTCTGTAAAAAAACCGCTGACAGAGATATCCGGGTCACCTCTTATTATTTTTCCTTTACAGTATTCGGCTATCTCTGAAAGTCTCAGCCTCAAGAATCTCACCTCTATGCTAAACAGGACTGTTTTGGAGGGATGAAAGAATCTCAGAGATCACCACCCGCTCGTCAAAGGGATATTTTACCCCCTTAATCTCCTGATAGTCCTCATGTCCCTTTCCCGCAAGGACTATTACATCTCCGGGGCGGGCATTCTCTATGCAGAAGCGTATCGCCTCCCTGCGGTCTGGAATCTCGATATATTTGCCGTCTGTTTTTCCGATACCCACCTTTATATCGTCAATTATGTCCCTAACATCCTCAAACCGGGAGTTGTCGGCAGTCAGTATAGAGAGGTCCGCAAGCCTTCCGCTTACCTCCCCCATCTCATACCGGCGGATTTTCGGGCGGTTACCTCCGGCGCCGAAGAGGCAGATAAGCCGCTTTGGAGAGTACTCTCTCAGCGTGGAGAGCACATTTTCAAGTCCCACCCCGTTATGGGCGTAGTCCAAAAGGAGGGTGTAGTCTCCCGGCACAGGGACTATCTCGACCCTGCCCTTGACCTTGACATTCTTAAGACCTTCCAACATGGCCTTCACTTCAACCCCGAGAAAATGGCAGGTCAACATGGCAGCCAAGGCGTTATACGCATTAAATTTCCCGGGAATCGGGACCTGAACCGTGGTCTCAAATTCTCCCCCCGTCTCGAATTCAACGCCAAGTTTTCCGGGAATATTCAGATGGCGGCAGTTTTTACCAAACAGGTCCGCACGTTCCGTAAAGCCATAGGTTATTATCTCGCATTTTCTGTTTTTGAGGAGTCCCGGCAGACTTTCGTCATCCAGGTTGACTATTCCCATATCGCACATGGTAAAGAGCAGGGCCTTAGATGCCAGATATTCATCCATGTCCTTGTGCTCTACACCGCCGATATGGTCTTCCGAAAAATTGGTGAATACCCCCGCCTTAAACGGAATCCCGAAAACCCGCTTGTCCCTAAGCCCTATGGAAGAGGTCTCCATCACGCAGTATTCGTATCCCTCCTTTAACATCATGGCGAGATATTTCTGTATGTCATAGCTCATGGGGGTGGTGTTGTCTGTCTTTATGATCCTCTCCCCCATGGTCACGCCTATAGTGCCGATGATTCCCGTCTTATGCCCTGCCGCATTTAGTATGGAGCATATCATATGGGCCGTGGTGGTCTTTCCCTTTGTCCCCGTTACACCTATCACGGAGAGGCCGCTCTTTGAGGGGTTTCCAAAAAATTCCGCGCTGAGCTTAGCCAAGGCCTCCCTCGTATCCGCGACGGTAAAAACAGGGGCACGGACCTCTAAGTCTCTCTGCGCTATCACTGCCGGCGCACCATTACAAACGGCTGCATCGGCATAATCATGCCCATCGCTTGCAGAGCCCGAAATACAGACAAAGAGCGTCCCCGGTTTTACCTTGCGGGAATCATAGGCGATGTCAGTTATATCAGGGTCGTCACCGAAATTTGAGATGTCCAATGCGCCAAGAAGTCTTGAAAGCTTCATAATAACCACTCCCACCATTCAATGCGAAACACTACGGCAAGTATAGCATAAAACAGTCCGCGGTGCAAATAAAATGCCATGGTATTTTGTTAAACAGAAGTTTTCGCAGGTTTTTAAAAAAACTTGCGTTTTCCCGCAGTTTACTGTATAATATGGGAAAAGAGGAAAATCCTAACTTCATCCGGCGGGGTATCCCCCACAGGGAAAGGATCTGAGATAATGGAACCCAGTACAAAGCGCGCACTCTTTTCTGTCGTGACCGTTCTCCTCGTACTGATCATCATTGTGGGAAGCGCCGTAATCCTGCTAAGGGGCCCGCGGGAAAGTTCTGTGGAGCTTTTGGGCAGGGAGGATACGGGGGAGCTAAAGGTAAACGACCTCTATAATGGTGAGATGGTCATACCGTATTACGATATCCCCACCTGCTCATATAAGCCCGATGATTTTGTAAACGACCACGGGCTGGTCAGTTATAACGGCGGAGACTCCTTCGTGGGAATAAACGTCAATTCCCAGAAGGGGGAAATCGACTGGTCCCAGGTGGCAAACGCCGGGGTGGATTATGTCATGATACGCGTGGGGTTCAGGGAATATGAGCGGGGTAGACTGTTAGAGGACGAATATTTCACCTCTAATATTGAGGGCGCCACCGCCGCCAAGATACCCGTGGGGGTTTACTTCTACTCTAAGGCGGTAAACGATACCGAGGCTGAGGAGGAGGCAACCTTTGTCCTTGATAAGATCCGCACATATAATATCACCTATCCCGTCTGCATTTACTGGAAGTACGATCTCAACACAGACGGTACGATGAGCGAGAGCTCACGCGTTGCCGGCTGCAATGGGGAGCAGGTCACCGGCTTTATCAACACCTTCTGTTCCAGAATAAGCATGGCGGGTTATACCCCCGGCTTCTACTGCGATAAGGAGATGGGATATGAGAGGCTTGACCTTGGAAAACTAAGCAGCTATGATATGTGGTATTCGGAATATGAGACCGCGCCAAGCTTTTACTATGATTTTGAGATGTGGCAGTACACCACCGAAGGAAATGTCCCCGGCATAACAGAGAGGGTCCCCATCACCCTCAGCCTCAAGAAATATGGAAAATGATCAGAATCCCAAGGAGGAAAAGCGGGATAAGAAAACTTTTCCTCCAAAACGTTTGGCGCTGGTTTGCTGTGCCGGTTTGCTTCTCATCGTTTTAACTGTCGGGCTGGTTTTTTCCCTTAACCGCAGCGAGCCGGAAGAGCCCGTTCCAGTTTTTTCCCCCAGCCCATCTCCGCTGCCGACGGTTGACCCCGGAATCTATACCATAGATATCTATGAGGGTCCAAGATATTTGCCCCGCTTTGACTTTCCGGTTAACAAACTCGACATCCAGCAGTTTAGCGGGGAAGATGGAATCATCTCCTACTCCGGCGCCGAGACAGAGCTAGGGGTGGATGTCTCTGAATTTCAGCGTGAGATTGACTGGCAAGCTGTAAAGGACGCCGGCGTGGATTTTTGTATCCTGCGGGCCGGGTACCGCGGCATCACGGAGGGAGTACTTTCCGAAGACAGTATGTTTGAAAAAAATCTTGAGGGGGCTGAGAATGCCGGCCTGAAGATTGGCGTATACTTCTTTTCACAGGCTGTCAGCGAGACTGAGGCCAGGAGAGAGGCGGAGTTCGTCCTTGAACGTGTCGAGGGGCATTCGCTTGCATATCCCGTAGTCTTTGACTGGGAGCCGCAGTTTGCCGGCGGTGAGACCGGTGAAGGAGAAATAAGAGTCGCGGAGATGACGGGCTGGCAGGTTACAAATTTTGCTAAGGCCTTTTGTGAGAGAATCAAAGAGGGCGGTTACACCCCCTGCTTTTACGCGAACAAAAACATGTGCTATAACTTTCTGGACCTAGAAAAGCTTAAAGATTTTGACTTCTGGTACGCCGAATATCAGCCCGTGCCAAGCCTATATTACGGCTTTCGCATCTGGCAGTTCACTGAAAGCGGAAGCATTCCCGGCATAGAGACCTCTGTGGATATCAACCTTTGCTTTTCGCCGTATTGATTTTAGGACCTTTTTATCAAGAAAATTTATATAACTGCGCCCGTAGCTCAGCTGGATAGAGCGACAGACTCCGACTCTGTAGGCCGCTGGTTCGAGTCCAGTCGGGCGCGCCATAAAAAGGGCTTCCGTTAGGAGGCCTTTTTT
>CAZRQD010000042.1:7794-11959 GCA_964602365.1 uncultured Acutalibacter sp.
TCGGGCGCGCCATAAAAAGGGCTTCCGTTAGGAGGCCTTTTTTCTTGTTAGCATAGCTTAAAAAGTGTGATAAATAACCGCGTTAATACAGTCATTTATGCGTCATTTTGAAATCATTTTGTACAAGAAAATCTGAAATATCTATACATTCTTGCGAGACTAAATCATAGACAAGCAATATTATTCCGGGACCTCTGAGATGGTAGACGACCTCACCGTTTACGGTGACTTCACCGGTCCCGCCATCCTTTCCTGCCCGAAAATCCGTGCAAAAATCTACTCCGGAGGCTGTACAGGGGTTGAGCATATCTCCGTTGAACTGTTTTATCGGACTTTCCTTACCAGCCGTAGTGTCCAGCGTCCAAGTTCCGCCCCCGCCTTCCATAGTACTGTTGTCAAAACCAATCTTCAAAAACTGCTCTTCCAAACTTTTATAACTTTCAGAAATTTCCCAACTGCTGTTCTTAATCAGGTAATACAGATACTTCCTTGAAGAGAGCTCTGTCATATAATCTGCTGTATCAGTTATTATGGGAATATACTGCGACTCCCTTTCTCGTGAAAAAACATCCCAGCTTTCAAACCCTTTCTGTCCACGCCGATCGGGCAGTTCATAATTTTCTTTTAAATATTTTCCCAAATATCTGGTCACTTTTCGCACACCCATAGTATTGAGATGTGAATCATTGTATACAAAATCGCGCATTCGGTCAAAAAGAATTTCCCTTTCTAATAAATTACAGTTAATATACGTAACATTGTATTCCTCTGCTATCTCTGCAACACGATTATAATATGGTTGAGAGTTGCTTATTCCAAAGGTATCTGGTGTTGTAAATAAAACTAAGTCCAAATTTTTCTCCCTACAAAGTTCTATGATTTTTCTTAGATATCTCTCCTCTTTTTCGAAAAGCGGTTTTACTTCTGTGATCTCTTCTGCATTAACCTGAGGGACATTATTGTTGATGGAGTAGCGAATTTCTCTGCTTCCCTTGTCATTTTGGAGATCATTCCAAGAATAGTAATGAAAATCTATTTCCGTCAGTTCATCATAACGGTCATGTATTAGCGGCAGGAGAGAAATCATATCTCCCCAGCGCTCTTTTGGGGAGGTGACCTTGATAGCCTCCATTTTGTTTTTTGAAAGATGCATTCCTTCTAGATTTGTGACCTGCCTAGCGTCATCTGAAAACTCGAAATCATATTTCGCCGCAGTAGTCTCAAGAACAATGACTTTTGGGCTCTGCGTTTTTAGCGCTTCAACTAAATCAAAATAGCTGTTCCAGAACGGCTGCATACTTCCCCAAAGCATAAAACTTGCGATCCCGTATTCCTCCCAAAGCGTTTGCGCTGAAAGGTTCATCCCGGCGTGAGAACTGCCAAGAACAAGGACATCAACTGAATTTGAAGGCTGGTCATAATATGCTTTCATAGGTATGATTCCATCGCTGCGTTTCGGAATCATGGTATTGTTTATGGTATGCACAGTAATAAGCATGGTAACCATAAAAAGTATGATGCGGATTATGCTTCCCTTTTTCCTCATTAATTACACTCCTCCTAAAATCCTGCGTAGATAAAAGCCTCTGCAGAAAATCCAGGTCCATAAATTCCATAAACTAGGATAACGACTATCAACCCACCATAAACCAAAGATTGAAAAAGCCAGCCCTGCTTCTCTAACATTTGAAAGTTAACTCCTTTGTTTTTCAGAAGTGATACTATTAGCAGAGCAGATAGAGAGAATATTAAAATTATGATCTCCCTAAACCCAAGGCCAAGGGACTCTAGGCTATTGTCGAAAAATATCCATGGGTTATCAAGTTGAAGCGATCTATGCAATACATCTAAGGCCTGCGTCAAAGAATCGGCTCTAAAAAATATCCATGCGAAAGAAACAGAAAGAAATACAAAAGCTCTTTGCCAAAGCCCAAATGAGAAAGATTCTCTGTCTATATGAAGTTTTTCGCAAAGCCTCTCGCGGTAGGAAAGTGTAAAAGAACCAATAACTTGAAATATCCCATGCAAGCCTCCCCACACGATAAATGTCATTCCCGTGCCGTGCCACAATCCGCTTACAAGAAACACAATCAATACGTTGATATTTTTCCTGAACTTCCCTTTACGGTTTCCACCCAGCGGTATATAGAGATAGTCCCTAAACCATGAAGAAAGACTGATATGCCACCTGCGCCAGAATTCAGCAATGCTTAAAGAGAAATATGGCTGTTTGAAATTTTCCGGAAGATCAAAGCCGAGCGCACATGCAAGCCCTAGGGCCATAGAACTGTATCCTGCAAAATCAGTATAGATTTGTATTGAATATCCAAAAACAGCTAGAAGCATAATCCATCCGTGATATTCCATATAGTTGCCATAAATCGTATTTGTGAACCCGGCTATTCGGTCGGAAAGCACCATCTTCAGGAAAGCACCCCAGAGAAATAGGAGAAATGACTGTTTCACGCGGGAAATTGACAATCGTTTTTTCTGCTTGTACTCCCGCATCCACCCATCCGCTCTTTGTATTGGGCCGGATACAATTGTAGGGAAGAAGCTAATGAAGGCAGAATACTCGATGATATTGGAAATTGGAGTCTGCTTGTCACGGTAAACATCGATCAGGTATCCCGTACCTGTGAAAAGATAAAATGATAGGCCAAGCGGTAAAGACAGCAGCGGCTCTGGCAATGCTGATAATCCAAACAAGGCAATAAAGCTATTCAATATGCGTATAGACCATCCTAGATATTTGAAAATGAAGAGTAGAAGAAAAGACGAGACAATCCCCGTAATGAGGCAAGGTCTCTTAAATTTTATTGGAACGCGCGAAATTATATGCGCCGTAACAAAGCTAAAAACTATATAAATTACTAACAGGAGAAGATTTGATGGCCCGGAAAGCGCATAGAAGACGAAATTTGCAATCAGCAATACATAAATGCGCACAGACTTTGGAACAATCCAATAGGCCGCAAAGCAGATGGGAAAAAATACCCATAAAAACTTATACGTCAGGAAAAGCAAAGAACTTCCTCCTTCATCTTCGCTAAATCTTTTCTAGATTTCGACTTCTCGAAAAAGCTCTGTTACTTGAGAATATATTATTGTGACGGTAAAAATTTCTTTCCCGCCCGCCAAAGCAAACTCTTTTCATAGAGATAACACCTCTACGAAAGGCAAATTTTGATATCCCCAAGTCCGCATAAATACTTACTTTTTAACTTTTAAATAAAAAAGAAATAAGGTCTTGACTGCTAATTTGACTGCGAATAAAATAGGCAAAAAAATAAAGCAATCAGAAAAATCCAGGTAAAATGCAGGTTTCAGGACTTTTTCTGACTGCTTATTTTCTATTATTTGACTGCGAATGGGCAAAAAACTGCTATCTCACGGGTGTTTTAACTCTTTATTTCGCAAAAATCTGGGAAAAATCGAAAAAATTCTTGCATTGAGGACCGGTTTATGCTAAAATTCCCACGGTTTTTAGGAAAAAAACCTTTCGTAGAGGTGTTATCTCTGCGAAAGGTTTTTCTTTGCTTATATTCAAATTTTCTAAAATTTTTCTAATAATTAAATCTTTGTTTTTTAATTTTTACGGTCCCAATTTTTAGTTTTCGATTTTTCTCTCAGGACACGCTCTACTCTATCTCAACAGCCCTCAAAGGCGCATTCCAGCTATATTATAACAAAATTATAGGGTACAAATTAAAATTTAGAATAATTCAAATTTTTCAAAACGTGTCCATTTCAGGGCACGAAAAACCCCGTTTTAGCCTATATATGGGGGGTATTTTTTATGGCTCCCAAAAAATCACCTGAAACGGGGAGTGAAAATGCCAATAAAAAACAACCTCGCAAAAGCCAAAAACCACCCTTCACTGGGCAGGGAGAAACCCAAAATTCTCATACCAGATATGTCGAGAAAAATATCGATAAATCAACTCAGATCAAAAAATTGCGTTACAAAAATCATCTATAAATCCCCTCTGGTAGCATAAAAAATCCATCGTCGTCAGGGCCTTTACCGGACTCTCTGTGCTGTCATCCGGTTTTAAGGAGAGTTTGCTAAACGGATTAGATCTGACATATCCTTCATCCAGTGCAAGTTCCATCATTTGGTGGAGAACGATGACAACCGTAGAGATTCTGGAATAACTCATCT
>CAZRQD010000043.1:0-11841 GCA_964602365.1 uncultured Acutalibacter sp.
TGATTTTTCCCTTCTTCATCTTTCTTTCCCACACCTTTCAGAGATTATGTACCTCGGCCTGCCCTTCAGTTCCTCATAGATTCGGCCGAGATAATAGGCAATTATGCCTAGGCTTATTACGATAATACTGCTTGTAAACAGTAGCAGCAATATTACTGTGGTAAAGCCTCCTAAAGCTCTCCCGGAAATCTTCTGCACCAGCGCAACTGCACCGAAAATAACAGCAACTACCAGCTCCAGCACCCCCAAAATCGTAATGATATGAAGTGGTGCGGAGGAGAAAGAGGCCATATTTGTGATAGCGTATTTTATCAGGGCGGTCTTAGACCACTTGCTCTCACCATCCACCCGTTGCCGGACTTCATAGCTTACCTCAGCACGCTTAAAGCCGACCCAATAGGAAAGAGCCCGGAAGAAGACCTTTCTCTCAGGCAGAGAGTTCAGGGTATCAACAACCTTGCGGTCAAGCAGCTTAAAATCAGACGATGAGGACATATCCATATGCAGGGAACCGCTTATAAACTTATAGAATCCGTTGGCGGCTGCCCTGTGCAGAACGGTCTCCTTTCCTCTGTCAGCCTTTACCCCCTCAACTACCTCATATCCCTGTTCCCAAAGCCTGTACATCTCAACTATTTTTTCCGGCGGATGCTGCAAATCGCAGTCAATCACAACGGCGCAGTCTCCTCTTGCCTCCTCCAGCCCGGCAAACATGGCCGCTTCCTTTCCGAAGTTCCTGCTGAAATGCAGTCCTTTCACACTTTGGTTCTGGGCAGATAGCTCTCTTATCCTCTTCCAGGTAGCATCGTTAGAGCCGTCGTCAATAAACAAAAGCTCGTAGTCTATCCCTGCTCCGTTTAGGACCTTTGCAAGTTCCTCCCTCACTAGCTTCACCGTATTTTCCTCATTATAAGCTGGAACTATCACAGAAAGCATATAACCACCTACCGCAATGCTGCGTTGTTTTCAAAGGCTACGCGGTCCACAACCCGTCCGGAGCCTTTATCCATTACCACAATATTTATCCCCTCTAAATTTGCGGAATATTCCACGCCGTCAATATCTATGAGAGCTGCCTCGCTGTAAGAGGGGGCATGCTCTCCGCGGCTTTCAGCCTCTATGTGATGACCATAGTAATTTCCAAAGTGTTCGACGACTTCTCCGCCGAAACCTTCATAAACTGCTTTTCCGCCGTCCAGAATTGCCAAGTAGGCAGCGCCATTCTGCAAATCTGCCTTAAGACCCGCATCTCTCATGAAAGCTAGAAATTCTGCGTCTTTTGCATTTGCAAAACTGCCTTTTAAAGATATAACGACAAGGTATTCAGGGTTTTTCAGCAAAGACAGATAGTCGGCAAAATCCACACAGTTTATGAGGACCTCGTCTCCGTTTTCAAATACATTCAGATAGGTTTTTCTCGGAACAGCGGTAATGCTTTGGATTTCGTAATATTCCGCTATTGAAGCATTGGGCCAAGTCTCTGGGTTCTCCTGCAAGTCATTAATGCCGTAAGCGGGAACATACTCGTTTAGCGGTGTAATATTATATACCACTATATTATCATATCCTTCAGAGACCTTTTTCTCTATCAGCTCTGTTCTCTCTCTGTTTTCCCTTGAATAATTGACAATTCCGTTGGTCGCCCAGAACAGCCGGTTCAAAAAAAGGATGGAAAAAACACATGCCATCGCAGCCACCGAGAATTTTCCCGTTCTGCTCTCTGATGAAACGGCAGATAGGGCTGATACTAGGGAAATTATCAAAAACACCGAGGCACCAAAGAAAGACCTTCCCGGCGTGTAAGCGGAGAGAATGAGGGCATAGCTTGTCGCGATACCAGCAAGTGCATAGCTGCCGAAAATAACAAATTTTCCCCTGCCAGCGCGCATAAGCATCATAAGGACCGCCAAACCCACCAGAGTTAGCAGGATGAATTCGAAATTATCCAGCAAATATCTGGTTATATTTCTAAAACGGGCGAGGAACTGGTCAAGCCCCGTAAGCGGGGAGACATTCTCCTTTGTCTCCAAATAATTTATCCTTGCGGAATTTCCCGGGGCAAAAACCATAAGGCCAAAACCGAGAACTGCGCCACATAGACCTGATACCATCCACGCCCGCGGTCTGTGCTTTTTGCACCAGTAAACCGACGTGAAAATTATTGCCAAAAGTATGGTTCCGCCAGAGGTGTTCTCATTACACCAGCCAGCAAGAACGCCAAGCAAAAAAATGCAAACGCATTTTAGCTTGCCACATGCTTTCTCATCGAGAGCAAATGCGGCTTTGCGAAACGGAATAAGGAAAAGAAGCATGAGCGTACAGGTCCAGAGATAATTGCACGCACCATCAACCCACAGGAAAATTTCACCCCAATAGGAACAAAAGACAAAGAGCAGGGCATGCATTAGAACGTATAGGGCAGCTTTCGTCTTGTTACCAATGTTTGTCCCGTAAGTCGCATGGAAAAACACGACATGTGAGAATACCAAAAATACCACGGTATTTGCAATGTTAAAGAGCCACTTGCCGAAACTTAGGAAGAAGAAGACGAAAAAATGAGCCACTACCCTGCCGTTCATAAAAGAATAGTGGTGGTAAAGCCTTTTCGCAATCTCAACAAAGTCAAGAGACTCTGCGGTCATCGTCCAGTCATCAGAGAGCAAAGGAGTCAAAACATTCATGGCAAAGAACCATGAACCCTCTAAAACAAAAAACAGGAGAGTACAAAGCTTTTTATGAGAATCCAAAAAATCTCTGACCTTCTGCACCTGAAAATCACCTTTTCCCTCAACGATAGAAAGCATGCGATTTATGCGATCGCATAAATTCCTTTTCACATCGGCTTAAGTATACTTGAAACTCCCACAGATGTCAAGATTGCGGGTTTTCTGAAACTAACCGCCTTTAGGGGAGGAAGATTCAGAAAATCCTCACCCCTCCCCTTGTCTTACGATACCCGCGGCGCGGATTCTTGCTTTTTCATAGTCCACGTTTTCGAGGAGGTAGGGTTTTACGGGGCGCTGTGCGGAGGGGTCCAGAGGGTTTAAGGGATATACATAGCGCAGGACGCCGGCGGATTCGCTTTCCAATTTGAATGCGATCGCATCAAAGAATGCCCTTGCCGCGAGATTTTCTTTATTCACATAGGCGCTGACCTTTTTTCTGCTGCCAAGCTCCATCATATCCCGCATAAGTGACCAGAGGGCGGTGCCGACCCTTCTGCGGAAAAACGCCGGTTTTACGTAGAGCTCGAACTCCACGGAGAAGAGATTTTTGGGCTCGTCCCTATCCTCCCTTAGGTGGCAGAAGCCGGCGGGGACGGAATCTATCTCGCAGATAAGCCAGCCCAGGCCGTAGGTATAGGTATCTATGCGGGAGATATAGCTTTGAAGGGCGGGAGGTTCGCTTTCCAGGGAAAAGCGGGTCCCGGTATACGGGGCATAGATTTTTAGCATGGCGGGGCCGTCCCATTCGTTTGCCCGCCTTACAGAGACTTTCTGCAAATTCCTCTCTCCTCTCAGTTTACGGTGAATATCCCGCTTACCCTCTTGTCCTCCCCGAAGACATTATTGTATTCGAGAATATCGTATTTTTTTAGTTCCTCGTCAAATGGGGTACTAGCGCCGCTTGCGTAGACTTTTCCCGCGCTGTCTATCATGCCCTCGGCAGTAATCACCGGCATATCTCCCCGCAGATTCTCAAGAAAGCGGGTGTAGTCGGTGCCGGGAATCCCCGCCGCCCGCAAGAGCAGGCCGGAGAGGTAGTTTAGGCTAATGCGCTCTATATGTTCGCCCTTAAGTGGATAATTTGCCCAGATGAAAAACGGGACCTCGTATTCCCTCATTGCGTCCTCCAGGCTGAGATTATCAGAGTCCGCGCCGAGAAGCTCATCCGTAAATTCCTCCTCCAGGTTCGGCCAGTGGTCCCCGAAGAAGATGATTACGACGGGCTCATCCTGCCCTTCAAAGTATTCTATCAGATCTTGGAGGGCCTCGTCGGAATGCTTTATAAGCGTGAGATACTGCTCTGCCTGCGGGAACTCCCCCTCATGTCCCCTAACGCGGATCTCTGCGGGATAGTCCTCCACCTCGTAGCCGCCGTGATTTTGTATCGTGACGTTAAAGATAAACTGCGGGGCGGTTTCGTCCCCATGCTCGAATTCCTCTATAACCTGCCTATAGCTTGCGGCGTCGCTAGTGAGGCCGTGCTCAGCTTTGCGCGGGACTGTCAGGTCAGCTAGGGAGATGAATTTATCAAACCCCAGGCTCGGATAAGCCTTATCCCTCGACCACGCACTTCTCTCCCCCGGGTGGATGGCGGTGCTGATGTAGCCGTATTCCCCAAGAATCGACGCAAGGGAGGTCTGCGGCGACCCCATATACTGCTGGTACGGCTTGCAGCCCGTGGGCATGAATGCGGTCGTATTCCCCGTTAGAAACTCGTATTCGCTGTTGCAGGTGTTCCCGCCGTATACCGAAGAGTATGCCGTACCCCAGATTATGTCCTCCCTCTCAAAGAGGCTGTGCAAAAACGGGGCATTGTCCGGTACAAATTCCAAATCTCCAAGATTTGCCATATCAGTGAAAGACTCGTTCATTATACCGATGATTGTGGGGAGTTTCTCCGGCTTGCCGTAGGGTTCGGGCTCCTTTAGGGAATCTAGCTCATCGCCCATCCTTTCCACCTGTTCCTCTGAATATCCCTCTGGCTTTTCCACCATCATATACTGGACATTGGCGAAAAACCCCGCAGTGACTCCCGTCAGCTCTGAACTGGTTTTCTGGTTCCACGCCCAAACAGAGATATCCATATGCGAGAGGATGTTCACGGGAAATATGAGGATAAAGAGAACTAACGCCACTGCCCCTGCGGCGGTGCGCTGCAGTATTCTCCTTGTCTTGGCCCCGCCCTCTTTGCCTGTCGGCGCAAATTTTAAGCTTATTGCCACCACGCAGAGATAGCAGAGAACGGACATCGCCATACGCCGCGTCGGCTCCAGACTATATCCCTTTACAACCGTCAGCGCGGTACCGATCCCCTGGAAATCCCAGGGCAGTACGGGCTGGCCGCGGTACTGGACCACAAAGAAGTTGGCTATCCCAAAGAAGAGAAAGATAAAACCCCCAACCAGCGCGGTTATCCAAACCCTGCGGGAGATTGCGAAAATCAGCGAAAAGACCATCAAATAGCAGAGATAGTTTGCGAGCAGCCTGATAGGCGGGAACTTGAAAATTCTCGTGTCATTTATAAAGTCCACCGCGATAAATGCCAGCACGGGCAGAAGTACCATGATAATCGTTCCGGTTATTCTCCTCGCCCTCAAGGTGATATTGGCGTCTATCAAAAACAGGAAGGCGGTAAATAGGGTCAGCAGGACAAAGCCCAGGGTATACCAGCCGTAGATCGGCAGTTTTCCCGTGATCTCCTCCTCCATTAGGATAAAGCGCTCTACTATGAGAAAAACCGGTGAAGCGATCAGGATCAGAACGCAGGGGATCAGATTTCCCGGTCTAAAGCTAAGCTTTAGCGGAAAACCTCCCCTGTAGCCAAAACTTTCGGCATTTCCCTTATGCATCAGCTAAACGCCTCTTTTTCTTATTTCTAAGCAAAATATCGAACTATGGCATCGGCTATCCTGCGGCTTGCGAAACCGTCGCCGTAAGGATTTTTCGCGGATGCCATCGCATCATACTCCTGCGGGCAGGTGAGAAGAGTTTTTATGGTCTCATAAACCGTCTTCTCCTCCGTCCCCGCAAGCTTGAGGGTCCCGGCTTTTAAACCCTCCGGTCTCTCTGTGGTATCCCTCAGGACTATCACCGGCTTATGCAGGGACGGCGCCTCCTCCTGTATTCCCCCGCTGTCCGTTAGGATGAGATAAGACCGCGCCAGAAGGTTGTGAAAGTCCAGCACATCCATTGGCGGGACCAGTTTGACCCTCTCATTTCCGCCAAACTCCTCGTCCGCAGTCCGCTGTACCAGGGGATTGAGATGAACCGGATAGACCAGCTTCACATCCGGAAAATCGTCCAGAATACATCTGATGGCCCTAAACATCCTGTGCATCGGCTCTCCCAGGTTTTCCCTCCTGTGCGCGGTCAAAACAAGAAGTCTGGAGTCAGCGGCCCAGTCAAGCAGGTCGAGATGGTAGTCATCCCTCACGGTGGTTTTCAGTGCGTCAATGGCGGTATTTCCCGTGACAATAATAGAAGAGGGATTCTTTCCCTCATTCAAAAGATTTCTCCTGCTCTCCTCCGTCGGGGCAAAGTGCAGGTCTGCAATGCAACCCACAAACTGCCTGTTAAGTTCCTCCGGGTAGGGGGAATATTTATTGCGGGTCCTAAGGCCGGCTTCCACATGCCCAACGGGGATTTTCGCGTAATATCCGGCAAGCGCACCGGCGAAAGTCGTGGTTGTGTCGCCGTGAACGAGGAGGATATCCGGACGAACCCTTGATAGAACGCCCTCCAGTCCCTTGAGGACCCTCGCCGTCACATCCGAAAGTGTCTGTCCCTCCCGCATTATGTCGAGATCGTAATCTGGTTTTATTGCAAAGGCATTTAAAACCTGGTCCAGCATCTGCCTGTGCTGCGCAGTGACACAGACTAAGCTCTCAAACTCCTCTCTCCGGGAGAGTTCCTTTACAAGCGGGGCCATCTTAATCGTCTCTGGCCTCGTACCGAAAACCGAAAGCACCCTGATCTTTTTCATACGGCTCCTCCGTTCCCCGCCGCAGCGCAGCTAAGCCCGCCTCTTATCATCGCTTAGCCTGAGTATAAATTTTATGTTATTGTCCCAAAAGCGCTTTAACCTCTTGGGCTCCCTGGCTATCCTATATACCCACTCTGTTTTTGTGCGGATAAAAAACTCTGGTGCGCGCTTTTTGAGACCGCTAAGGACGTCAAACGAGCCCCCCACGCCCACGAGTATTCCCCTTCTAAACGATTTCAAATGCCTGGCTATCAGCTTTTCCTGTGCGGGAACGCCCAGCGCGACCAGCACAAGGTCGGGGTCGCTCGCGGCAAAGCTCTCCATAGCGGAGTCCTTATCCTCTATATATCCGTTTCGGTAGGTGATTTTAATTTCGGGGTATTTTCTTTTCAGGTTTTCGGCAAGGGTTTTCACAACCTCTTCCTTAGCCCCTAAAAGGCAGACCTTAAGCCCGCGCTCTCCGGCCTCATTCAAAAGTCTCTCGGCTATGTCCACGCCGGTTATCCTCTCGCGCACCGGAAGCCCCGCCCGCTTCATAGCTGAGACAACGCAGACGCCGTCGGGCGTCATCACTGTCTCCGGCAGGTTCAAGAGTTCCTCAGCCTCTCTATCGTCCTGCGCCATCATCAGTATCTCCGCGTTCGCTGTCACTATAAAGTGCAGCGCATCACCGGAAAGCTCTCCCGATAGCCAGGTAAAGAAGGCTTTGGGCGGCAGAAGTGTTATTTTTCTAAGCGAATCCAAAAGTTCCATATCAGTTCTCCCTGCGCTTTTTGCTCTCCATGTCCTCGTCAAAGTCGTAAAGCTGCTGCTCCTTGAAGGCCTCGGTACTCTCCTCAGCCTTGAAGAACACGGTCATTGTCTGGAAGATTATCTTAAAATCCAGCCAAATGCTGTAGTTTTCTATATACATGAGGTCCATGACCAGTTTGTCCTTAGGGGAGGTATTGTATTTGCCTGAAATCTGCGCAAGGCCGGTAAGTCCAGCCTTCATTCTCAGCCTGTAGGAGAATTCCGGAAGCTCCTCCGTATACTTCTCCACATTCTCCAGCATCTCGGGCCTCGGCCCCACAATGGTCATGTCCCCCTTTAGGATATTCAGCATCTGCGGGATCTCGTCTAAACGGTATTTTCTCAGTACCCTGCCCACCCGGGTTATTCTGTCATCTCCCTCCTTTACTGAGACATGGACAGAGTTCTCCTCCCGCATCGTGCGGAATTTATATACCTCGAAGACCCTGCCGTATTTTGTAAGCCGCTTCTGTCTGTAAAAGACCCTCCCGCCGTCCTCGATTTTAATCGCCGCAGCGCAGACAAGCATGACCGGGCTTAAAATTATCAGCGACAGCAGAGAAATGACTATGTCCATCAGCCTCTTTATGACCCGCTGCTCCAGCGTAAGGTCCTTTGCCGTATGCATTATTAGCGATTTGTCGTCTAGGGTTATGTACTTGGCACCTTGCGAAACAACGTCGCACATCTCGAAGTTATAGTATATGTTCTTCTGCTTTTGATAGCAAAAGGATATCAGGTCGTTTCTAACGGGCAGCGGGACATCGTAGAGAAATACCGTATCAGAGCGGGATATGACATCAAGGACGTTTTTCGCATCATATCGCACTATGTCCCTGATCTCGTACTGTCTGCTGTAGCGTAGGATTTTCGGGATAACGTTCCCAAGGCTCTCCCGTGAAGATGAGATGACGCAGGCGTATTCCGGCGGAACGAGGGAAAAATATATGTAGTTTCCAAGGTAGGAAAACAGGGCAATCGTGCCGATTTGCAGGACTACCACAAGCAAAAGCAGGTGCGGCGCCTCGTATACGAAATGGTCGTTCCACTTCTCGCTGGTGTTCATTATACATAGCTGCAGATGGGTTATAAGATCGGTGATAACCGTCGCTATTGACATGGAATAGACAATGGCCTTGCTCTTCTGCGTACCAATGGCATATCCTCCGTAAATCTGCATTAGCGCAATCCCCAGCACTATGAAGGTCACCATCGTGACACCCGTGGTCCTAGAGGGGTGTAAAAGCCACGGGTTTCTTATGCTGAAGACCCCGAAAAATATAGCGAAAAGACTCGCAAAGAGCAGGAGCTTCAGTATGAAAACTATAGTTCTCTTCAGCTTTCTCAGCATCGGCACCGGCCCCCTCTTCCAAGATAAAACCCAAACTCGGCACAAAAGGCCACTTTAGGGCCTGCACATTATACTACAGCTTTTAAAAAATGTAAAGCGCGCGGAGGCATTTAACCCCCGCGCGGCCATTTTAATTCTTCTATTTTACTGTTCCAGCACAGAGGCGGCCTTCTTCAGCGTCTCTATTATGTGGATATGCTGAGGGCAGTGCGCCTCGCAGTTTCCGCACTGCAGACAGTCCGAGGCCTTTCCGCGTCCCTCTGTGACGTGCCCGTAGGAGCGCTTTGCCCCCTGCTCGTTATTGTAGAGGGAGAGGTTATTCATCGTCGAGAAAATTCCGGGAATATTTATCCTCTGCGGGCAGCCGTCCACGCAGTAGCGGCAGGCGGTACAGGGAATTGTGGGAATATTCCTCAAGATCTCCACAGCCTTGTCTATGACCTTATGCTCCTCCTCTGAAAGCGGTTCGAAATTCTCCATATAGGAGACATTGTCGTTTAGCTGCTCTAAGCTGGACATACCGGAAAGCACCGTCACAAGTCCCGGCAAAGAGGCCGCAAACCGTATTCCCCAAGAGGCGACGGAGAGGTCCGGCCTTGCCTTTTTAAATAACTCTTGAATTTCCGGAGTCATTGTAGCGAGAGAGCCGCCCTTTACAGGCTCCATTATGACCACCGGTTTGCCGTGTTTTCTCGCGACCTCGTAGCAGGCGCGGGACTGTACGCTCTCGCTGTCCCAATCGGCATAGTTGATCTGAAGCTGGACAAACTCGGCCTCCGGGTGTTTGGTCAGGATATCATCCAATACCTCAGGGCTGTCGTGGAAGGAGAAGCCCATATGCCTAATCCTCCCCTGCGCTTTAAGATCCTTAAGGAAGTCCCATGCCCCAACCTCTTCAACTTTCTGCGCGCGGTCCTTTCCCATGGCGTGCAGGAGGTAGAAATCAAAATAGGTGAGGCTTGCCCTCTCCAAGGACTCCTCAAACATCTTCTCCATGCCCTCTCTATCCTTCAGGTCCCAAAGCGGGAGCTTGCTTGCGCAGACAAAACTGTCCCTGGGATAGCGATTGACCACCGCCTCTCCTAAGGCCCTCTCACTCTTGCCGCCGTCATAGACATAGGCCGTGTCGAAATAGGTGAAGCCCTTGCTCATGAAGACGTCCACCATCTTCTTCACCTGCTCGATATCCACCTCGTCGCCAATCTTGGGCAGGCGCATCAGCCCAAAGCCCAGATTCTTGATGTTTTCCCCCAAATAAGTTTCTGCCATTTTGGTTCCTTTCCGCCGCTTTCCGCGGCATTTGAATTCTTTCGGGACATCTGTCCCCTGTATTTTCGTCTGATTATAGAATATGAAGCCAGCTTTAAGTCAAGAACTTTTTTCGCCTTTTTAAAAAAGTTCGATTTTTCCCAAAAAGTATGCTATACTATACGTGTTATACAGAGAAACCGGAGAGGGGAGTTGCCATGCAGCGGACAAAATTAAACCGCGCCTTGAGGGTGTTTTTGCTTGCGGGAGCAGCGATCCTAAGCCTGTTTTTGGTGACGCAGGTATTTAAGATTCCCTGCCCGATCCTGCACTTCACCGGCTTTTACTGCGGCGGCTGCGGTGGCAGCAGAATGATCTCTGCCATTTTGCGCGGGGATATTGCCGGGGCATTTCGTTCTAATGCCCTTTTAATGCTGCTCTCTCCCCCCGCTATAGTATACCTCATTTTAGAGGGGTACCGCTATATCCTCCTAAAACCCCCGCTCTACAGGAAAAAATGGGTCCTCATCTGCTTGATTATCGCCGCAGTGCTGACCGCGGCTTTTACCCTTCTTCGCAACCTCCCTCCATTTTACTGGCTGAGACCGGTGTGAGGCTTGAAAATTGTCGGCTCATCGCCAACCTCCTAAATCTCTTCCGCCCTACTTCTTTATATAGGCTATACCGCAGGCGCCGGGGCCCACGTGGGTGCCGACAATGCTGCCGACCTCAACGTCGTAGAGCTCCCGCTTTTTGAGAGTGTCGTCCATATAGTCCATAAAATCGTCGTGGGTATCTTTGGTATTAGAGCCAACCGTGACGGCATAGTCGGCGGAGATCGGCTCTTTATCCAGAAGATCGTGAATCAGCTTGAAAGTGGCTTTCCTGCCCCTGCCCTTTCCCGCGACCTCTACTAATCCGTCCTTCAGGGTGATCACAGGGCAAATGCCCAAAACGCTTGCGACAATCGCGCTTGTGGCCGAGAGCCTGCCGCCCATGCGCAGGTAGGTGAGCGTCTCGATGGACGCAAAGAGCCGCACCCTTGGCACAAGCTCCAGAATTTTGTCGTTTATCTCCTTGCCCGTCATGCCGTGGTCCCTCATCTTGCAGGCCTCTATCACCAAAAGACCGAGGGCAAAGGTCACGTTCAGGGTATCGGGCAGATAGATATTGTTTGCGCCAAGGATTCCCTTCGCCATCATCGCGCCCTGCAGGGTCCCGCTCATCTTGGAGGAGATAAACAGGCAGACGACGTCCTCGCCGCTCTGCTTATACGGCAGGAAGATTCGCTGAAATTCATTTGGGGTGATCCTAGAAGTTGTCGGCAGGGATTTTACCCCCGAAAGCTTCTCGTAAAACTCTTTATTTGAAAGATCATAGACCGAGCGGTAGCTCTCCTCCCCAAAGCTCACCGTGAGGGGGAGCATCTGCACATCCAGCTTTTTGCACATCTCTAGGCTGAGGTCGCAGGAAGTGTCTGTGAGGATTTTGACCATTTTTCTCTCTCTTTTCTTTCTCAAGTAGCCGTGCGGGCCATCATAAAACCCAGCAGGGTCATTTTATCACAGAAAGCACAAATTGTCACTAGATCGAAAATTTTTTTCAGAGAAAATAAACCCACTGGTTTTTTCTAAAACCCAAAGGTAAATCATAAAAAGAAAACAGAATTTTCCCGGCGCAGAAATTTTTTACGTGAAAAGATCTTAAAGGTGAGTATAAAAACAAATCCGCACCTTGGGGCT
>CAZRQD010000044.1:0-11779 GCA_964602365.1 uncultured Acutalibacter sp.
AAACATACGCTCGAAAAATAGGAGAGGTTCAGCGGGCGGAGGAATTCGCCCGCTATTTTATTTTTTAGGAGGAGAAGGATGGAAGAAAAATATACTCTCGACCTGGCAGGCACTGTTTCAGAGTCTATAGTGGACGGTAAGGGAATCCGCTATACCGTCTTTGTTCAGGGATGTCCGCACCATTGTCCGGGCTGCCACAATCCACAAACGCATGAGTTTGGCGTGGGAACAAAACGGGATATACATGAAATATTCGAAGAATTTAACAGAGATCCGCTCTTGAAAGGAATAACTTTTTCGGGCGGCGAGCCGTTTTGCCAGCCTGGGCCATTGGCTGAACTTGGAAGGCTTGTACATTCTTTGGGGAAAGATGTCACCACTTATACGGGGTTTTTATATGAGGACCTTGTCTCAAAAAATGACCCGGAAATAGACGCGCTCCTCGCACAGACAGACGTGCTGATAGACGGACCGTTTATTCAGGATCAAAAAAACCTGGAACTCCTGTTTAGGGGGAGCGCGAACCAGCGACTGATCGACATGAAAAAGACGAGAGATTTGGGAAAAGTTACGCTTCTGGATTGGGAATAGAGTGAATATTGCCATCGGGAAATGCGGGAATTTCTCTGGAACTTCCTCCTGGTCTTGGCCTTCTGAAAAGCATTAATCCCACTGAATCATCGATATTTGTTGTAAAAAAATCCTTGACAGTTTCTTTAAAAGATGGCATAATGGGGCAGATTGGACGGCATAGCTATGAGAATTATTTCCGGTTCGCTTCGGGGAAAGAGATTATTAGCGCCTAAGGGGATGGAGATTAGGCCGACGTCTGACAGGGTGAAAGAGGCTTTTTTTGACATAGTTCAGTTCGAGGTTGCGGGGGCTGTCTTTCTGGACCTCTTCTCCGGTACCGGGCAGGTCGGTATAGAAGCTCTTAGCCGCGAAGCTCGGAGGACCGTGTTTGTGGATTCTTCAAAGGATGCGATCGCACTCACAAAGAGAAATCTCTCTCTCACTGGTCTTGCAGGCTCGGCTGAAATTATAGAATCTGATTTTGCCGCCTATCTCCTTACATCTTCTGAAAAGTTTGACCTCGCCTATTTAGATCCGCCATATGGGAAGGAAATTTTGGAATCCGCCTTGCCAATGCTGCAAGAGAGGATTAGAGCGGGCGGCGCGGTGTTTTGCGAGCATCCGTCCCAAGAGAAGCTTCCGGATACGGTTGGAGATCTTAAGAGAATAAAGGTCTATAGATACGGAAAGACCTCTCTTTCCGCCTATCGCCTTAGTTAGGGGGCGAAAGAAATGGGCGCCGCAATCTGCCCCGGCAGTTTTGATCCCGTCACCCTAGGGCATCTGGATATTATAAGCAGGGCCAGCAGAATCTTTGACGAGCTGATAGTCGCGGTTCCTGTGAATCCTGAAAAAAAATTCAGCTTTACCTTGGAGGAGCGTATGCGGATGCTCCGTACCGTGATAGAGTATGAGGGCCTTAAGAATGTTCGGGTGGACAAAGTGGACGGTCTGCTTGCCGACTATGCCAGAGAGCATAACGTGATGGTGATAGTCAAAGGCTTAAGGGCGATGAGTGATTTTGAATATGAATTTCAGCAGGCTCTCACAAATAAGAGGCTGAATCCACAGCTTGAGACCATGTTTCTCTCAACAGAGGCGGAGAATATGTTCCTAAGCTCCAGTATGGTCAAACAGGTAGCGGGTTTTGGGGGAGATATCTCCCATTTTGTCCCCGCCTGCATTTTGGATACTATAGGACAGAGGCTTTGTAGAAAATAGGCGGTAAACAAAGTCCGTTTTGGGCTTTAGATGATAGATGGTCCCTATTAGACCAGGCCGTAGAAGGCAAAAGGAAAGGAACTGGTACATGTATGAACGAGAACAGTAACAGTCAGGCCAACATTGAAGATTTATTGGACGAGATTTATGATGTTCTGGACAAGGGATGGAAGCTTCCTCTCTCCTCAGGAAGGATCTTTGTCGATGCGGAGGAGATCCGCGCGATTTTGGATGACCTGAGGGAGGAGATTCCCAACGAGGTGAGAAAGGCGCAGGCAATAGTTGCTGACCGCGCTCAGATCATCGAGGATGCCCATAGGGAGGCGGACGTGGTTATCCGCACGGCACAGGAGAAGGCCCAGTCCCTTGTAGCAGAGAACGAGATAGTTCGCCAGGCCCAGCTACGCGCAAATGAACTCCTCACCCAGGCGCAGGGTAAATACAGGGAGATGCGCCAGGCCAGCAGCGAATATGTGGATGATCTGCTGAAGAGGGCTGATGACAGCCTCTCCGAGAACCTCTCTGAACTCAGAAAGACCAGACAGAACATTAAAAACTCTCAGCGAAATAACCAAATGTAACAGGATTTTTTGTAAGATCCTACAAAGATTTTGTCGGTTTCCTTTCCCCTTACAAGATATTGTGAGGGGAATTTTTGTTTGCCGCAAAATAGCTGGGAACATATATTCTATTAGAAAAAATGGGGGTTTCCACTAAATTTGGGGGTTGATTTCAAAAGCCTCCCGGTTTATAATGATGGCACTGAAGTGGGTAATTGTGTATCATTTTCCCAATAAGTGGGGTATAAAGGCACTGCATGGGGCAAAGGACCTCCCGCTTTGGAGAAAACTGCGGAAAGGGGGATATCTCAATGCTGATGGGAGAGTACCGGCATAATATGGACGCAAAGGGACGCGTGACGATCCCATCCAAGTTCAGGGAGGATCTTGGTGACAAGTTCTATGTGAGCAAGGGCTTGGACGGCTGTATTTTTGTTCTCTCCTCAGAACAGTGGCAGAAGTTGGTTGAGAAAGTATCCTCCGTTCCGATGGCGCAGGGCAAGGCCATACAGAGGCATTTCTTCTCCGGGGCCTCCGAAGTGGAGCCTGATAAGCAGGGGAGAATTCTGCTCCCGCAGAACCTAAGGGACCATGCGGGGCTTACAAAAGATGTCACGGTAATAGGGGCGGCTACCCGCGCCGAGATTTGGGACAGTGCCCGCTGGGATTCGTATAGTTCTAAACAGACGGACGAGGCGGTAGAGGCAGCGATGAATCTGCTGGAGTTTTGATGGAATATAACCACCGGCCGGTTCTCTTAAAAGAGACAATGGATGCGATCGCATTGAAACCAAACGGAGTCTATATAGATGGCACTGTTGGCGGCGGCGGACATTCCGAAGCAATAGCGGAGAGACTGGATGACGGCTTTCTGCTCTCCATCGACAGAGATCCCGACGCGGTAAGGGCCGCATCAGAGAGATTGAAAAGATTTCCGCAGGTAAAGGTTGTTCGCGGCAACTTCTCCGATATGGATGCGATCGCATACGAAAATGGAATCAAGAGCGCGGATGGAATACTACTGGATATAGGCGTTTCATCTTTCCAGCTTGATTCTCCTGACAGGGGCTTTTCCTACAGAAATGACGCACCGCTTGATATGCGGATGAGTAAAGAGGGGACCACAGCCGCAGACCTCGTCAATAATCTTTCACAAAGCGAGCTGGCGGCAATCATTAGGGAATACGGAGAGGATGCAAACGCAGCCCGTATCGCCGCAGGAATAGTCAGGGCCAGAGAGAAAAAGCCAATACTAACCACAGGGGAACTGACCGAGATAATAAAGGCCTCTCTCCCAGCGGCAGTAAAGAGGGAAGAAGGTCACCCCGCCAGAAAAACCTTTCAGGCTTTGAGAATCGCCGTAAACGGAGAGTTGGAGGCCCTTGAGAAGGGACTTGAAAGCGCTTTTGGTCTTCTCAAACCGGGTGGTAGGCTGCTGGTCATCACTTTCCACTCCCTGGAGGACAGGATAGTTAAACAGCGGATGGCAGACTGGGCCCAAGGATGTATATGCCCGAAGGATTTCCCGGTTTGCGTTTGCGGAAGGAAGCCAAGGGCGAGAATCATATATAAAAGGGGCGTTACTCCGAGCGAAGAGGAGCTTACGGAAAACCCTAGGGCAAGGAGCGCAAGGCTGAGAGTGGCCGAAAGGCTTGTTGCGGAATTTTAGTTTACATAAGTAAGTATACGTAAATATTTCCCAGAGATTGCAGAAAAGAAGAAGGAAAAGCTTATGGCAAGGAACTCATATGATTTTTCTCTGTTTGAAACTCACTACGACAATACTGTCAGGGCGGTAGAGCCGGAGGTAGAGACCAGACCGCGCAAAAAGGTCGTGGCCTTCCCAAAGGAGAGAAGAAAGCTAAATGCAAAGCCGAAGAGGCGGCCTATGGGAATTTTAATGACAGTAGTGAGTTTTGCCATTTTTATGGGTCTTTGCGCGGGCATGGTACTAAGCCAGCAGCAGCTTGCGGAACTTACGGACCAGGTGAACATAGCCGCGGAGGAACTTACACAGAAGGAAAGCATAGAGGTTCAGCTGAAGATGGAGGCGGCCCGCCGGATGAGCGGAGCCGAGGTTGAAACGTATGCCCGGGATAATTTGGGCATGAACAAACTTCAGAATTCTCAGATTACCTATCTAAGCGTTGGGACTGAGGATGCCGGTGTTGTATTGCAGAATCCCAAGGAGGAATCTGCGCTGGACTGGTTGATAAACCGGGTGAAAGAACTCTTTTCCTAGGATGAAAATCACCAAAAAAACTGACGCGGGGAGAGCCAAGAGGGATCTTGACTCTCGTTTTGCGGTTAAGGGAGAGAAAAATGGCAAAGGGAAGTCCTAAAAGAGACGGTAAAAGACCTATCTTGGTCGCGGGAGCCCTGTTCTTGGGCTTTGCCCTCGCGGTGGTGAGTCTTTTCAACTGGCAGATAGTACGCGGGGAAGAGATGAGGAGCAGGGCTCTGGACCAGAGTCTCGATACCACGTCGATCTCCGCAGTGCGCGGGAATATATACGACGCCACGGGGACCAAGATCTTGGCGCAGAGCGCAAGTGTCTGGACAGTGGTTCTGGAGCCAAACTATCTCAACGATGACGAAGGCCTTTGTAGGACAATCTCCAAGGGTTTGGCTCCAATACTCGATATGGACCCGGAGGATATATACGAAAAGACGAAGGAGGATTCCTATTTCACCTATTTGAAACGCCAGGTGGAAAATGATGTCAAAGATGCGATAGAGGCGTTTTTAGAAGAAAACGATATTACAAGCGGGGTTAGATTTTTACCGGACTATAAGAGGTATTACCCTTACGGGACCTTAGCCTCTAACGTCTTGGGGTTTACCGGTTTTGACAACGAGGGCCTTGACGGACTGGAGCTGTATTATAATGAAGAGTTGAAGGGCACGGCTGGAAGAATAGTCGCATATAAAAACGCGGTCGGCGACGACATGCCGTTTGAATACGAGCAGTATGTGGATGCAGACGACGGGCATTCCCTAGTCCTTACGATTGACGAGACCGTGCAGAGTATAATGGAAAAATATCTCGCAGAGGGAGTGCAAAATTACGCGGTAAAAAATGGTGCTGTGGCGATAATGATGAACGTCAACACAGGGGCGATAGTAGGACTGGCGACGAAGCCCAATTACGACCCAAACGAGCCGTATACCATACTGGACGAGGCCCTGTTGAGCGAGATAGAAGGAGCGAAGGAGGAGGATAAGGAGGATGTTGAGACCGCAGCGCTTTATAAGCAGTGGAGGAACAAAGCAGTAAGCGATACCTATTATCCCGGCTCTGTATACAAAATGGTTGTCGGTGCGATGGGAATAGAGGAGGGCGTGGTCGATCTAAACAGCACCTATACTTGCCTTGGAAGCATAGCTGTTGAGGGTGTGGAAGACGGAATCAACTGTTGGAACTTGGACGGCCACGGTACAGAGACCTTTGCAGAGGGAATTCGTAATTCCTGCAACCCTTGGCTTATCCACCTGGGACAGCTTCTGGGAAGAGAGACCTTCTGTAAGTACAGGGACGCTTTTGGTATGACGGAACCAACTGGAATAGACTTGCCCGGAGAGGCAACGGACCTCTACCACAGTTTGGAGGATATGAATCCCTCCGACCTGGCGGCGGAATCCTTCGGGCAGAACTTCTCCATCACGCCTGTGCAGATGATTACTGCCGCCGCTGCAATAGCTAACGGCGGATATCTTGTAACACCCCATGTGGTTGATCGAATTCTGGATTCTTCTGGGAATATCATAGAACAGACCGGAACGGAATACGAACGTCAGGTGGTTTCTGAGGAAACTGCGAGCACCATCACTTCGATTCTCCAGCAGAATGTTCTGGACGGAACCGCTACAGGAGGTTATGTTTCAGGATATAGGATATGCGGAAAGACGGGTACATCAGAAAAAATTGCAAAGCATAATGAGGACCCGACAAAGCCTATGGAATATATCGCATCTTACTGCGGGTTTGCCCCTGCGGAAGATCCGGAATATGCTCTCTTGGTATATTTTGACGAGCCTGAACCGGCCCTAAACGGGGGACTGACCGGTGGCAACGCCGTCGCGGGACCAATATTCTCCAAGATAATGGAAGAGGCGCTCCCGTATCTTGGCGTCGTTGCCCGATATACTGATGAGGAGTATGATAATCTGGATACGGTTGCGATGAATGTCACCGGTCTTACCCTTGGCGAGGCAGAGGCACAGTTAAACAGTGAAGAAGTGCCGTTTACAGTGATCGGCAGCGAGGACGAGGAAGTTTTTGTATCATCCCAGGTTCCGGAGGGCGGCGGACTGTTGCCAAAAGACGGAAAGATCTACCTTTACACTGAGGGATACGCCGAGGAAAATATCTATACCGAAGTTCCTGATTTTACAGGTCTTGATACGATAAACGCCGTTTATATAGCTGAGATTAACGGCGTGCAGGTTAGCTTAAACGGCTCTGGTGTAAGCGCTGCCACGGTAAACCTTCAGAGTATTCCCGCAGGGGAGAGAGTAAAAGAGGGAACTGTCATCTCTCTCACATTTGTGGACCCGACAAATACGGATACCCATGTCTCAATAGAAGAATAGGCCTCTTATCAAAGATTAGCAGGAAAGGATGACGGAAAATGAGCGGTTCTCTTTTGATGATAGTTGGTGCGGTTGTCGCATTTACCGCCACGGTGCTGCTGGGAAAAATGCTTATTCCCGTTCTCACCCGCCTGCATTTTGGACAGACCATTCGGGATGAGGGGCCAAAGTGGCACAAAAATAAGCAAGGGACGCCAACTATGGGCGGGCTCATGTTTATTTTCGGCATACTGCTCGCGGTGGTGGCATGTATTCCCATAGCTGTCCTGAATGATTTTAGCGAGACTCCCCTACTTATGGGAAAACTGGTCTCAGGCTTGGGAATGGCTTTGGGGTTTGGGATAATCGGCTTTATGGACGACTATATAGGCGTCGTTAAAAAGCGCAATCTTGGCCTTACTGAGGCACAAAAACTGGTATTGCAATTCATCGTAGCCGGGGTATATCTGCTTACGGTGAGACTTTTGGGCGGAGGAACAGAGCTAAGAATTCCGTTTTTGGGAAGGTTTGACCTGGGTTGGGGGTACTATCCGCTTGCAGCTATAGTCATAGTTGGCCTTGTGAACGCAGTAAATTTTACCGACGGTGTGGACGGGTTAAACAGTACGGTGACGTTTTTTGTACTTATGGGCCTGTCCCTCGCCGCATCTTTGCGGGACATGCTGGGGATAGCCGCGCTTGGAGCCATATCTGCGGCGGCTTGCCTGGGATTTTTAGTCTGGAATTTCCACCCCGCCAAGGTCTTCATGGGAGATACAGGCTCCCTATTTCTTGGAGGTATGGTCGCGGCAGTCGCCTTCGGTGAGGATCTGCCAATACTCTTGATTCCAATGGGGATAATTTACTGGGTTGAGATACTTTCAGTGGTGTTGCAGGTGGTATATTTTAAACTTACCCACGGAAAGAGACTATTTAAAATGTCGCCAATACATCACCATTTTGAGCTCTGCGGCTGGAGCGAGGTAAAGATCTGCCTTGTTTTTGGCGGGGTGACCCTGGTCTCATCCGCATTAGGTGTTGTAATCACTTATTTTGGCGTTTAAAGGAGGTGGGAATGAGAGATGGAGAGGACCGCAGGGAGAACAATAGGGAACCGCAGCAGGACTTCAAGAGGACTTTCCAGAGTGCCGGAGAGTCCCGGAAGCAGTAATTCTGGACAGAGGAAGAGGACTGTCCGCAGAGAGGTGAAGACAAAACTTTTCTCACTTGGAAACGGACTTGATTTGCCTCTCCTGGCCTTTATAATCCTGCTACTGTCAGTTGGACTTTTAATGTTGTTTTCTGCAAGCTATGCCTATTGTTACTATCACTACGACAAAGACAGCTTTTATTATATCAGGCGGCAGGGAGGCTTTGCAATATTCGGGGTTGCCGTCATGTTCGTAGTTTCCACTTTTGATTACCACAGGTTCCATAAGCTGGCTTATCCTATATATATTTTCGCGGCAGGACTGCTAGCTGCGGTCGTACTTTTCGGTAGAGTCCTTAAAATAACAAGCATAGCGCCAAACGAGGGCGTCGCCTACCGCTGGATTCAGCTGGGACCCATACAGTTTCAGCCGTCAGAGGTGGCTAAGTTTGCGCTGATAACCATTCTCGCCCACTATATATCCCAGCATGCAGATGAGATGAAGAGCTTTTCCAAGGGGACGATAGTGCCGCTTATGTTTATCATGATTTTTGCCGGTCTCGTGTTTTTGGAAAATCATCTCTCCGGAACACTTATCCTGCTTTTCCTTGGCGTGCTGATCATGTTTGTTGGAGGGGTCAGGACAAGGAATATTATATTGGTAGGGGGATTGGGGGTCGCAGCCGCTGTACTTTTCCTCATGATGCGTGGTTCCGGTTCCTCCTCTGGGGAGGTCTCATCCAGCGGATATCAGGCGGAAAGGGTTATCGGGTGGCTTCACCCGTTTGACCCGCCCGAGGGAGTGGATACTTGGCAGATACGCCAGTCCTTATATGCCATCGGTTCGGGAGGACTTTTTGGTGTGGGGCTGGGGCAGTCTATGCAAAAATATCTCTGGCTATCTGCGGCTCCAAACGATTTTATCTTTGCGGTGGTCTGTGAGGAACTGGGTTTTGTCGGCGCAGTCATAGTGATACTTCTCTTTGGGATACTCGTCTGGAGGGGAATTTATATCTCTCTGCATGCGAAAGACAGGTTTGGCATGCTCTTGGGGATGGGGATAACTTTTCAGGTTGGTTTGCAGGCGGTGCTGAATATCTGCGTCGTCACGAACACTATACCCAATACAGGGATCTCTTTACCGTTTTTCAGCTATGGAGGTACCTCCCTAGTGATGCTGCTTTTCGAGATGGGAGTTTTGCTAAACATCTCCCGCAGTACTGATCTTGAAAAATAATTTTGGGTGGGATAAGGCATGAGAGTTATTTTTACCGGCGGGGGAACCGCAGGGCATATCAACCCGGCGCTTGCAATAGCGGGATACCTAAAACAAAGAGAGCCTGACGCGGAGATTCTCTATGTGGGCAACGAGGGCAGCATGGAGGAGGAGCTTGTGCCGAAAGCGGGTTATCCAATAAAGACTGTCAGGATATCCGGATTTCAGAGAAAGCTGAGTCCCAAGAATATCAAACGCAACGCGCAGACTATTGCGCATATCTTTACCGCAAGCGCGAAGTCAAAAAAGATAATACAGGAATTCTCTCCGGATGTATGCGTTGGCACAGGCGGCTATGTCTGCGGTCCCGTGCTTAGGGAGGCGGCAAGGATGGGCATACCCTGCGTGATCCACGAGTCCAACGCCTACCCCGGGGTCACGACAAAGATTTTGGCAAAGTCCATGTATGCCGTGATGCTTGCCGTACCGGAGGCGATGCAGTATTTCCCGCCCAAAGTCAAATGTGTGGTTACGGGGAACCCCGTGAGAGGTGAGGTCTTAGCGGCGCAGAGAAACGCCTCCAGAAAGGCCCTCGGTCTCGATGACCGGCCTATGGTTCTCTCTTTTGGGGGGAGCCTAGGGGCCTCGGCGCTAAACAGGGCCGCCGCATACATGCTGGCGGAGAGCTCTAAATCAGGCGAGATACAGCACATCCACGGCTACGGCTCGCATGACCAGAACTTCTTAAATGAACTTGAGGAGTTTGGCTTTAATGAGAATAACGGCGGGCAGATAAAAATCTTGGAATATATAGACAATATGCCGGAATGTCTCTCTGCGGCCGACCTTGTCATCAGCCGGGCGGGGGCCATGACCCTCACGGAGATAGAGGCCAAAAGCAAGGCCTCCATCCTGATTCCCTCCCCGAATGTCGCGGAGAACCACCAGTACCACAATGCGATGGCACTCGTGAACAGGGGAGCCGCTGAGATCATAGAGGAGAAGGACCTTACCGGAGAGGTCCTATGGGAAAAGGTGAGTTCGCTTATAAACAATCCGGAGAGGTTAAAGACCCTGGGCGAAAACGCCGGCAAGCTGGAAATTCTGGATTCCAGCGAGAGAATCTACGACATTATAAAGGGCGCGTCCCGCGTGAAGAAAAAGTGAGAATTGCGATAATCTGAAATGAAAGGCGGGTGGAATCTATGGCGCAAAGGGAAAGGGCGGGGTCCGGTTCCACCCGGAGAAGCGGGAGAAGGCCCAGCTCTCGCCGTGAAGCTAATAACAGAAACGAGAATATCCGCCGCAGAAACGTAAAGGCAGAGGCAAGAGGCAAAACCTCCCAAAGGCCAAGACAGAGAGACGAAACCCGCAGGGCCCCTGCGCGCAAGCAGAAGCCCCCCGCTAACCCGGTCCTCAGAAAGTTCGCGGCGGTAATCTCCGTCATCGGCATGACGGGGGTGACCGCAGGACTTCTTGCGGTGCTGCTGTTTCGCGTGGGGAGCATAGTGGTCCTTGGCGACAGCGTTCCCGGGCTTAACAGGGAAGATGTAGTGGCGCAGTGCGGGATAGCCGAGGGCGACAACCTCCTCTTAATAGATACCGGCACGCCGGAAAGGGAGCTGCCGCTTAGGTTCCCGTACTTAGCAGAGGTCAGCGTGAAAAGGGCCCTCCCCGATACCGTGGAGATTACCCTCACCGCCGCCAAGGCCGTCGCCGCAGCGCAGACCGGGGAGGGCTGGCTCATCTTAAGCGATGAGGGCAAAATCTTAGAGGCCAGGGGGGAGGAGCCCCAAGGGCTCCCGAAAATCCTGGGCATTGTTCCGGAAGAGCCCGCCCCCGGGGAGATAATCAAAACGCAGGACGAGAGTACTGACCAAACGCTCCTCACCGTCCTCTCCATACTCTCCCAAACGGAAAACGCCGAGATGTTTACCGCCGTAAGCTTAGAGCAGAAAAGCGATCTCCGCCTCCTCTACGACAGCAGAATCGTCTTTAGGCTGGGCGAGCCCATCTCCTTAGATTATAAGATAGAGCTTGGCTGCCGCGCCTGCGCCGATCTCAGCGAGAGCGACCGCGGCGTGCTGGACCTCGTCACCTCTGATGAGACCCGCAGGGCCGTCTTCACCTCGGGCGACCCGAACCTAGAACTTTTCGGCATCACCCCTGCGCCTACCCCCACGCCCGCTCCTACCCCGTCCCCGACCCCCGTACCCGAGGAGGATTACTCTGAGGAATATTACGAGGAGTACCCCGAGGAGGATTACTCCGGCGAGGAATACTACGAGGAATATCCCGAAGAGGAGTACTATGAAGAGGAATATCCAGAGGAGGATTACTCCGAAGAGGATTGGTCAGACTATTAGCACCACCCAAAAATTTTTTAGATTTCACCCCCGCCGGCGCGCAAAACCGGCGGGTTTTTTAGGTCCCCAAAAATTTAAAAAATATTACAAAAAAATTTCGCAAAACACTTGACGGGGGGGG
>CAZRQD010000045.1:0-10988 GCA_964602365.1 uncultured Acutalibacter sp.
TGGGACTATGTGAACCAATTCGCGAATTTTAACAGGTTCACGAACAGTCCCGTCGCGAATTACAGAGGGGAACTCTACTCTCTTCCGTTTAATATGTATACATTTAACAAGATGTGGGGAGTGATCACTCCGGAGGAGGCGGCGGCTAAAATAGAGGAGCAGCGGAAGGCTGCGGGAATCACAGAGCCAAAAAATCTGGAGGAACAGGCTATTTCCCTAGTCGGCACAGACATCTATGAAAAGCTTGTAAAGGGATACACCGAGAAGCAGTGGGGCCGGGACTGCAGGGATTTGCCGGCATTTATAATAAAACGTCTGCCAGTAAGGTTTACATTCGACAACAACTACTATAACGCCCTCTATCAGGGAATTCCTGTGGGAGGGTATACCAAACTTGTCGAAAATATGCTGGACGGAACAGAAGTCCTGCTTGGCGTCGATTATCTAGAGAATAGAGCTGAACTTGACAAGCTTGCCGACACTGTCGTCTATACGGGAGCTATAGATTCATATTTTGATTTTTGCTACGGCCCGTTGGAATATCGCTCTGTCCGTTTCGAGACGGAAGTTTTGGATATGCCAAATTTCCAGGGAAATGCGGCTGTAAACTATACAGATAGAGAAACGCCATGGACCAGGATAATCGAATATAAATGGTTCGAGTTTGGCAAGGACAGCGAAGGAAAGGATATCCCGAAGACCGTGATAAGCAAGGAGTACTCCAGCGAATGGAAGCCCGGCGCAGAGCCGTATTATCCCGTCAATGACGAGAAAAACAATAAACTCTACGAGAAATACAGGGAACTTGCCAAGGAAAAGAAAAATGTTCTCTTTGGTGGAAGACTGGCCGAATACAAATACTATGACATGGACCAGGTAATTGCTGAATCCATCAGAGCATTTGAAAGGCAGGCATAGAGTCCGCAAAAAATTGACGATCCTGCTGCATTAAATTGAGAAAGCCCGGAAGCAGCCGAAAGCTCTGTTTCCGGGCTTGTTTGTGCTGGCGGATGTGTGACAAGCGTTATTAACTACAGTTTAATAACCTCGTCGTCGTACCTAGCGAAACCTCTTGGCTCCTCAACTGTAACCCTGCCTGTAGTGGCGGAAAGGCGGTAGATTATATGTAGGTCCATCTCCCCCGTATGCTCCCCTGTGAGTTTCAGCTTGGCATCATAGACCGAATCTCCTGGGGAAGTCAGTCCGGGACTGCTCGCGCTCTCCCATCCGTTTAAGAAACTTTTTCCGTCGTCACTGAAATTCTCATATACAGTTTTAGAGCTCATCTTACCCTGCATATTTACAGTGGACGTGACATAGCCTGAATACTTACCGGCAAGTTTGATCTCATTGATGCCGGGTGTGGACAGCCCTCCCTTTAGATCTACCCCTTTGTACGCATACGGGATATTCTCCGGCAAGGTTGAGGCGGGTATTGTCTCTCCGGGAACATAGTCTGGGAGTTCGGCAATACTTAGACGGATACCGTCGCCTATAGTTTTCTTTTGACCCTCGTTCCACATTAGTTTCTTGGAAGAGGGATGCCATGACATTGGTGAATAATATACCCACTCTCCGCTAGGGTCAGAGAGGTTCACGCCGAGATATCCCTCCTCTGAGACAGAACGAGAGATGTCTATCAGCGCCGGTCCAACATTTCCTTCCTTACCCTGCCTGACCTCGGCCACACCGTACATATACACAAAACTCGTCAGACAATGCTTTGTGGTATCATTTCCCCTCCTGGGAATAAGACCCAAAAAAGCGCTGCTGGTCTCAGGGGAGAATCTCGTGGTCATCGTAACACCAAGGCGGTTGTCGGGAGAGAAAATTGTGGTTTCATCATATCCTGGGCAGTTTGTGACGACCCTGAAGTCCTCAGAGTCCAGAGCCTGCTCTACAGAACCTCCAGCTCCCCTGCCGTTGCCTACCATGGAGACCGAAAGCCCGCCTCTCGTAAACTGTTTGATCTCCCCGCCCCTCATGGGACCTAAAACCACACAGCCGGGATGTTCTTTGTCCTCGGTGATCGTCTGGCCGCTAATTGTCTGAACATCATCTATAAAATACTCATTCTCTCCGCGGCAGAGCTTTCCGACGTATACCCCCGCGCTTGCGCCAAGACCGTTCCAGCCTATATGCTCGTTATCCGGGGAGATGATTATTTCTGACCACACCTTCCACAGATAAGGCATATTTTTGATCTCATCCGGGTAGTGTACAGGGACCATTTTTGAAAGTGCGGGGTCAGCCGTATCCATATCTGGTTCGCACTCAAAGACATAATCTCCCAGAAGAGCGCGCTGGTTATCCGGGAATGGCATAAACCTTAATCCGTTTCCATCCGGCAGGAGGTGAACCAACCCGTCAAAAATCTCGTGCCAGCCGGTCCCGTCATCATTCACAGTGGCTATGTGCAGCCTCTCCGCATCCTCTCCGGGAATCCTGTACTGCACGGCTACCCTTCCTGTATAGGTGTAGATCCCTCCGGGCTCCAGCTTGATCCCCTCCGGTAGGGGAATCTGCCGGACGATAATCTTTCCAAATTCTTCATCCTGGATTGTTCTCATAATATTTACCTCGCAATAATAGTTTTTCCTAGCTGTTCTCAGAAGAGGCGTCCTCAGCCAAGTTCTTCTCTATCTCAGGTATCTTTTTGCTGAGAGCGGAGAACTTATAGGCAGCCAGGCCAACAACGAGAATCAGGACCATTGGAACTAAAGAATGCAGGAAACGAATCATCATAATAGCGCTGTCAGGCTGCTGAACGATCTCCTCACCCGCAGTAGATACATACCCGGAAGCGCTAAGCAAAACTCCCGTAAGGAACCCGCCAAGTCCCTGACCTATCTGCGTGCCAAAACCGCTAAAGAGGGCCCCAATTGAAGATTCCATTCTCGGCAGGCCGAGAGATGCATTATAGGTACCTAGGTCCATGACGAACAGATAGCCTAGATAAGAAATCGGTAGAGATGCAAATCCTGTCAGCAAGCCTGCTCCCATAAGGACAGGGATACTGTCCTTGGCGAAAAATACTATCAGATAGCCAACTGCTGAAATAATCGATGAGAAGGCCACCACCTGTCCCGCGGAGAACCTCTTTAAGAATATCGGGAAGAACAGCATCAGAGGCAGCATGAGCGTGCCAAGTATGCTCATTACACCCATGAGGTCGGTATTTCCCACGACATACTTCCAATAGTAGGAGAGGGTTCCCATACTGAGTATAGTGTTGAAGACCATGACCATTATTGCGTAGAACCAGGCGTATTTGTTCTTCTTAAGCATGGTGAGTATTGCCTTTAAGTTAACTTTTGCATGCTTCTCTCCCTCTATGGTCTGGTCCTCTTTGACAAAGATGAAGCGGAGCAGCCCGATGAGCGTTAACGGAACCATATAAATACTGACAAGCGGCAGCCATCCGGAAGCAGAGGTCGCCATTTTTCCCATGAGTCTTGGGAATGTCACAGAGACCACCATGGAACCTAGGGTGGTGACGATACCGCCATAGGATGATACTTTGCCGATGATATTGCGGCTGTTGTGGAACGCACGGATGCAGTAGACATTCTGGGCAGCGCTGCGGAAGGTGTTAAATATACAGTACGTGAAAGAGTATGTGCAAAAGAGCCAGATATATTTGACGGTGTTGCTTGCACCAGCCGGTGTCGCAAACATCAGAATAGTGCAGATGCCCACACCCACGATGCAGAGTTCATAAGGTCTGCCGCGCCCCAATTTTGTATTGGTATTGTCAACGACAAAGGCTGCGATAAAGTCCGTAATGAAATCGATGATATTGCTTACAAGCAGAATAGTGCCCACGACCGCTGTATCCAGTCCGAGAAAATCAGAGCAGTATACGGTCAGGTATGTGTTTACGATCAGATATCCGGCGGCGGACGTTATGTCGGAGGATTTGAACGCCAGAAATTTAAAAAACGGAAAATGTTCCTTTGGCTGTGCCACAGCCGTGTCTTTACTTTTTGACATTGACTTACCTTCTATCCTAAATCAGTATAGTGCGGACAGTTTTTAGTGTTGCAGCCGCTTTCACTTTTCATCTCCTCCCTCAGACCATTTGAACCATCTCTTTCCATTTACTGCCAAATTCTGCAGAAATTCCCATCTTCATATTGACCGCCCTCGCGGGTTTCTCACAAGTTTAGCAGACACTGACCCTGCCCGTCTTGGCGTCCAGGTTCACCACAGCGCCGCCCTTGAGAATTGCCGTGGCGTTCTCGGCGCCAGTTATGACGGGTTTGTCCATGGCAAGCCCGACAACGGCCGCATGGGAGGTCATTCCCTTCTTCTCAGTAATTATGCCCGACGCGCGCCTAAGATATTCCACTATGGAGTTGTCTGTCTCCGGTACTACAAGGATATCTCCGTCCTTAAAATTCTTCGGCACGTCCTTTAATTCCTTGCAGACGCAAAGCCTTGCGGAGACGGATTTATCTGTAACGCCCTGACCGGTCAGCAGCACATGCCCTACCACATGGACTTTCATCATATTGGTAGTGCCTGAAACGCCCAAGGGCATACCCGCGGTAATGACGACCAGGTCTCCTGTCTCCACCATCCCGGACTCCTCCGCCGCGTTTACAGCGGATTCGAACAGCTCGTCGGTATCCTCCTCCTCCCCTATAACGAGCGGGGTGACACCCCAGGAGAGGTTAAGCTGGCGACAGACCTTCTCATCCACGGTGCAGCCCACTATGGGATAGAGCGGGCGGAACTTGCTTAGCTGCCTAGCTGTACCGCCTGACTTTGTGACGGTGATAATCGCCCTGGCACCGAGATCGTGCGCAGTCGCGCAGGTGGCATGAGAGATCGCGTTGGTCACGTCAAAGGCGATGTCGCTGTTATTGCGGGAGTTGAACCTCCAGACATAGTCTATGCTCTCCTCTGCCTTTTCGGCAATTCTCACCATGGTCTCAACAGCCTCCACGGGATACTTGCCCGCGGCTGTCTCTCCCGAGAGCATGATGCAGCTTGTGCCGTCGTATATGGCGTTGGCAACATCCGTCGCCTCTGCCCTAGTCGGGCGAGGATTCTTGATCATGGACTCAAGCATTTGCGTGGCGGTGACGACGATCTTACCGGTGGCATAGGTCTTCGTTATAAGCCGCTTCTGGATTTCAGGCAGCTCCTCAAACGGAATTTCCACGCCCATATCGCCCCTAGCGACCATAATTCCGTCTGCGACTTCCAAAATCTCGTCGATATTGTCCACACCCTCGCGGTTCTCTATCTTGGCGATGACCTTAATGCTGTGGCAGTTCCTCTCTTCCATTATAGCGCGGATATCCATAATATCCTGTGCGTCCCTGACAAAAGACGCTGCGATAAAGTCAAAATCGTTCTCAATGCCGAAGATTATGTCCTTCCTGTCCTGTTCGCTAATGTATTCCATAGAAAGTCTGGTATCCGGGACGTTTACGCCCTTGTGGTTAGAGATAGTCCCGCCGTTTAAGACATCGCAGATGATGTCCGTATCTGTGACCGTTCTGGCCCGCATGGCGACAAGCCCGTCATCGATAAGCACCCTGGAACCGGGGGAAATGTCTTTTGGCAGATCCTCATAAGAGATGGAAACCAGCTTCTCATCTCCCGGCACATCTCTTGTGGTGAGTGTGAATGTACCTCCCGCCTTAAGCTCTACCGGTCCGTCCTTGAAGGTTCCGAGGCGGATCTCAGGCCCCTTCGTGTCGAGAAGCGTCGCGATGGGCAGGCCAAGCTCCTGCCTGATGCGCTTCACCGCCTCCAGTTTTTTAGAGGCGTCTTCGTGCGTACAATGGGAGAAATTGAACCTCGTACAGTTCATCCCCGCCAGCATTAGACGGCGCAAAACTCCCTCGTCGTCTGTGGATGGTCCAAGCGTACAGATTATCTTTGTCTTCCTCAACATAGAGCTCACTCCCTTATGGGCATTTTCTAGGGCTAATTGTACCACAAACGTGCTGGTTTGTCACTTATTTTTTAGCAAAGTTTTGAAATTAGCCCTGCTTTTCGCTCCTTAGGGCACTGCGGTGAGATAATATGATAACAAGCCTGAAGATTAAGATAGAGAGCTCTGTCACAGAACTCATTACGCAGATGGAAACTATATCCAGTCCCCTGGTAAAATGCGCCGCCAAAAGTCCTATGATATATACAGCGGTGCCAAAAGAGACAGAGATATTTGCGTATTTCACAAGCCCCATCGCGCCTAGCGTGGGAAAACCCAATATTGTATTTGGAAAGGCGAATACCACCGCGGGAAGCAGCAGTCTCAGCGGCAGGACTACCCCCTCACCCTCCTCACCAAGCCAGAGGGTTAAAAGCGGTTTTGCAAAGATAAAAACCGCAGTGCAGCCTATGAGAATTATGGGATATACTATAAGCAGCGCCTTCTTGATTATAGAAAAATCCTTATGCCTCACCATATGGGGATAGAGGCTGTCGCCTATAGGGGATAGGGCATTTCTCGCCGCAGAGATAACCTTGTCCGCGCTGGAAAACAGGCCCGCATTGACACTTCCGCCGATGCGCGCCAAAAGCACGCCGCCAAGATTCGCGTTTACCGCAGAGGCAGCCTTGGATACGAAAAACTGCGCGGACTCCCTAATCTCCTCCCAGACCTCGGAAAAGCTGATTTTGCAAAACCTAACCCCTACCTTTTTATAGAGGTGTCGGTAAACAAAAATCACCGCGACCATGTTTCCAAACGCCGAAAATGCGGGAACCATCCAGTAGTCGGCTGGCTTTCTCACGAAGAGGAAGATCATCACAGTCGCGAAGACCTTAATACTCACCGCCCTGACGGTCACTGCGGACATTTTCTCCAGTCCCCGGTACATAAAATCCGGCAGAAGCGAGAGCATGCATGTTGAGAAAAGATATAGCGCATAGACTATAAGTTCCGTTAAATCAGCAAGTGCGGGCCGTACGATTATGAAAAGCAAAATATAGGAAAGAATCATAAAGAGCAGTTTTGCGCAGACCACGCGGGTAAGTATCCTGTTAAGATAGGGTTTATCCTCCCTGTTTTGAGATATCTTCGCCGTGGCGGACATGATAAACCCGAAATCTATGAGGATCTGGAAAAAGTTGACGGTATATTGCGCCGCGCCTAAAACTCCAACGCGGTCCATCCCCAATACTCTCACCTGGAATCCCTGCGTTATTAGGGACAGCGCCATTGTGGAGAACTGTAGAATATAGAGCATTACCGTATTTTCAATCAGACTGCCGCTACTAAAAGACCGTTTTCTCATGCGCCGCCTCTTTTCAAATTAAAACGGGGTAGTCTCATAAAATCAGCCGAAAACTTTGTTGGAGTTATCTACCTTCAAAAACAACGTCAGTATACTTCCCAGAAGGGCTATCCCCATTAAAACCAGATAGACTGTGCGGATACCAGCGGCGTCAGCAATAAATCCGCTGATATTCTGCATCACAACCATCCCAAGGTTTGTGGCAGAATTCACCACGCTTATGCCAGTGGTCCTCAGATCGAAACTGACCAGATTGCTTACGATTTTTAGAATCAGCATCATGAAAAGAGAGCCTGCGGAAGCCCTTAAAAGTACCACCGCCGCCACAACAATCACCGGGGATTTTACAAAAGAGTAGATTAAATATTGCAAAATGCTCATCCCAAAGTCTGCAAGGAGAAGATTTTTTCCGGAGAAGCGGTCCATAAAGCGGTTAGAGAACAGTATGATCGGTATTTCTGTGAGGGTACCGACAAAAAGCACAGTGCCGATCGCGTTAGTTGAGACCCCCATCTCCTCCAAAAGCAATGGTGCATAGTTCATGTTTACCCCGTAGGCCGCATAGAACAGAAAGGCTATGAGCAGATACAGGAGAAAATGCGGATGCTCTAAAAAGGATTTGAGAGGCGCACGGCTTTTGGAACTACTGGAATCTGTATTATCCTCAGGATTCTCTGCGCCGGCAAAACCTAGAACCGCCAAAACCGCGAAACCTGCGACAGACCCGAAAAGAGCCATCGGCGGGAAATTTCCAATAATTACCCCCGCCACCTGCGCGCCTGCGGCATAGCCCAGGGTTCCCCAGACCCTCAGCGTACCGTAGCGGAACCTGCAGGCACCGGCAAGCCTCTCTGAGACCGGCATTACAGAACTTACAAAGGACATTATAAGCCCGTCCAGAATAAACAGGGCCCAAACCGTCTTAGTAGTCCCGAACAGAATGGCGAAGATCCCCAAAAGGACCAGAAGGATGGAGCTAATAAGCCTTGGCCTCCCCGTTCGGTCGCAAAGATATCCCGTGACGGGAAGTATGAGAAAAGAGAATATTCCGGAGGCAGAGACTATGAAGCTCATCTCGGTTGCGGATTTCCCTATCCCCACAAGATATACCGACAGGACAGAGCTGAAGGCAGACATTGCAAAATACGTTCCGAAAAACAACAGCACATAACATAGATAAGAGCCCTTAAAAACTCTACTCTTCAAGAAAAATACCTCCAAATTCATCCTTACATGAAAAATGCTATCACTCTTAACTAGGGAAAGTCAAGGAATTTCTGCTAGGCATCCACTTCTATAACGAAAAGTCTACCTGAATCCACTGAAAATTTTATATTCATCCCCGCAAAATTAAAGCCGTAAACCCGCTTCGGGTCATCGTGATAAGCTGGTCTCGGGTCAAGGGATAGGACCTCCAACAGTCCGTCCCTAAGAGCGGCGGGAACTTTTTCCAGTAGGTTTGCTGGGAAATCAACCGCGAGGGTCTTTCTCTCCGCCTCCTCCGCAAATCCTCCGGAAGCTCCTGGGACAGAGTCCGCCTCGGGCAGATATGGCTTGATGTCGAATATGGGCGTCCCGTCTAAGATATCCGCCCCAGATACCCAGAGGACGGGTGCATTCTCACCCTTCTCGTCGATCTTAACAAGCCTCACGCAGGATAGTCCTATCGGGTTTGGCCTAAATGGCGAGCGGGTGGCGAAAACCCCCAGCCGCCTGTTTCCTCCAAGCCTGGGCGGGCGAACTGTAGGGGAAAATTTTTCCCTTACAGTTTTTGAAAACTCCCAGATAAGCCAGATATGCGAGAAACCTTCAAGACCTCTGACGGCCTCTAAAGATCTGAATTCCCGCGTGAAGACGACTTTTCCAAGGAGATCCTTTGCAAGTCCGCTCTGCCTTGGTATGCCGAATTTCTCCTTGTAGTCAGTCTCTATATGGGCTATAGGTTTAAGGAAAACACCTTCCTCCATCTCACCTCTCCCCCTTCACCTGCTATTCTACTACCTTTTTGCCGCCATGTGAAGGAGCTGGCGCCAAGTTTTTTCTAAACTTTGCGGGACCTCCAAAAGATTTTTTAAATATTGTTGGACATTTCCCTTCACTTCTGATACAATATGGCAGGTTAGGCCCGGAACTTCCGGGATCAAAAAGCGTCAAACCGGCGCAGTTTATGGAGGTATCGCCATTGAAACTCACTTATAACGTATCGGACAAGCCAAAATTTCCGCAGCTTCTGGTCTTTGGCCTGCAGCAGCTGCTGGCAATCATGGCGGCAACGCTTGTGGTCCCCGTAATTGTCGGGAACGGTATGCAGCCAACCGCAGCCCTATTCGGCGCTGGAATAGGGACCTTAGTCTATGTCCTCTTCACCGGATTTAAGAGCCCTGTCTTTCTTGGCTCGTCCTTCGCATTCATCGGTTCCATGTCCGCAGCATTTGCCGGTGCCGTATCTATAGAGGCAGGCTATCTCGGGCTGATAATCGGCGCAACGTTTGCCGGGCTGGTCTATGTCGTCATCTCGCTCATAGTCAAGCTTGTGGGCGTCAAGTGGATTGACAGGCTTATGCCAAAACAGGTTATAGGTCCCACGGTGGCCATCATCGGCCTCTCCCTCGCCGGGAACGCCGTAGGGGACTTGCAGAAGGGAAATTTCCAGGTGGACGGCACCCCTACAGCCAATGTTTTTGTCTGCATCATCTGTGGAATAACTGCGCTTATAGTGACTATGCTCTGCTCTGTCTACGGAAAGCGCACGGCAAAACTTATACCGTTCATAATAGGCATTCTCTCGGGTTATGCAGTGGCTTCAATCTTTACGGTTATAGGTAACGCTACCGGCAACAACAGCCTAAAAGTCATAGATTTTTCGGTATTTAAGAGCGTTACAAGCATCATCTCTCTGCCAGAGTTTACCTTCCTCACGGCGCTTAAGGGAACTTCCGGTATTACCTGGTCATATATCGGCACTCTCGCTGTGGCATATATTCCCGTCGCTTTCGTGGTCTTCGCAGAGCATATCGCGGATCACAAAAATATCTCCTCTATAATAGAGAAAGATCTGCTGGAGGATCCTGGGTTGCACCGCACTCTTCTGGGCGACGGGGTAGGCTCTATCGCAGGCGCCATCTTCGGCGGATGCCCCAACACCACCTACGGGGAGTCCGTGGCATGCGTGGCAATCACCGGGAACGCCTCTGTTTTAACCATCATATGCGCCGCTTTCCTGGCAATTTTGATATCCTTTGTGACACCGTTCGTCGCGTTTGTAAATTCCATACCCTCCTGTGTTATGGGCGGTGTCTGTATGGCGCTGTACGGCTTCATAGCGGTCTCTGGTCTAAAGATGGTGCAGAAGGTTGATCTTGAAGATAACCGCAACCTCTTCACTGTCTCCGCAATCCTGATAGCGGGAATCGGCGGCCTTGTGCTGAATTTTGGGCAGGTCCAGATTACCGCCGTCGCCACCGCCCTGATTCTTGGCATAATCGTAAACGCCATTCTCCACAGGGGACCTCAGAAGGAATAAGGTCTGGATGATCTCAAATAACAGGGTATGATACCGGCCGTTATTTAGCTTGGATCTTACCCTGTTTTTATATATTTTTTAGTTTAACTAACTCCACTTTCGCTTATATAAATCTAAGGCCTTTCTCACTTTTTAATGCTTGATTTTTTATTTTTACTGTCTCAATTTTTAGTTTTCGATTTTTCCCCCAGGACACGCTCTACTCT
>CAZRQD010000046.1:0-10320 GCA_964602365.1 uncultured Acutalibacter sp.
CAAAAGAATCCACGGGTCTTCCTCGTCTCTTTCGTTGTTTAATTTTCAAGGTCCTGTGAGACCAAAACAGAAGGCAAATACAGACCAGCCTCCCCTTTTGGGCGCTCTGTTATAATACCACATCCATGATGAGGTTGTCAACTATTTTTTTGAAATTTTTTTGATATTTTCAAATTTTTTAGGAAATGGACAGGAAAGCAGGTCTGCCCCATAAATCCGCTGCTGTTTGGATTCCCGCAATCAACCAGGCGGCAGATCCGCCCGCTCGTCACGCATCAGAAGTTTCGGGCAAGGCACCGCCCTGCGCAAACCCTGAACCGGCCTCCGGGAGCAGCGTACCTGTCATGACCTGGACAAACTCGTCGTTGTCGAGCTTCTCTCTCTCAAACAGCACACCCGCAAGGCGGTGAAGTTCATCGATGTGTTCGCTCAAAATCCGCTCTGTCTCCTTATAGGCGACGGTGATGATGTTCTGAATCTCCTCGTCTATCTCTGAGGCAGTCTCTTCAGAGTAATTGCTTAGATGGCCCATCTCGCGGCCCAAAAACGGCGTAGAATCGTCGGTGCCGTAAGTAATCGGCCCCAAGCGCTCGCTCATGCCATACTTTGTCACCATATCCCTCGCTATCTTCGTGGCGCGCTCTATATCATTGCTTGCGCCGGTGGAGATGTCGTCAAGCACCAATGCCTCGGCAACCCTGCCGCCCAAAAGCACCACAAGCTCCTCTTTCATCTCGTTTCTGCTGCGGTAAGAGCGGTCCTCTGTTGGGAGGTGCATGGTGTAGCCGCCCGCCATACCGCGGGGGATTATACTGATCTGGTGGACGGGGTCCTGCGTCTTGCAGTAGTACGACGCCACAGCATGGCCCGCCTCGTGATAGGCCGTGAGTTTTTTCTCCTTCTCGCTCATCACGCGGCTCTTCTTCTCTGTTCCCACGACCACCTTGATAGTGGCTTCCTCTATCTCCTCCATGGTGATGGCGCGGTGATTTTTCCTCGCTGCGAGGAGCGCCGCCTCATTCAGAAGATTTTCAAGATCAGCGCCGGTAAAGCCGGCCGTTGACTTAGCTATAGTCGAGAGCACAACGTCGGGAGCAAGCGGCTTGCCCCTGGAATGGACCCTCAAAATCTCCTCGCGTCCCTTTATGTCAGGATAGCCCACGGTTACCTGTCTGTCAAATCTGCCGGGGCGCATCAGGGCAGGATCAAGAATATCAGGACGGTTGGTGGCAGCTATCATGATAACGCCCTCGTTCGCACCGAAGCCGTCCATCTCTACCAGTAACTGGTTAAGAGTCTGTTCCCTTTCGTCATGACCGCCGCCAAGCCCAGCGCCTCTCTGGCGGCCGACGGCATCGATCTCATCTATGAAAATAATGCAGGGATGGTTCTTCTTCGCCTTCTCGAACAGGTCTCTCACACGGGAGGCACCAACACCGACAAACATCTCAACAAAATCAGAGCCTGAGATTGAGAAGAAGGGAACGCCGGCCTCCCCCGCGACGGCCCTGGCAAGGAGAGTCTTACCTGTGCCGGGAGGGCCCACAAGAAGCACGCCCTTCGGGATACGCGCGCCAAGAGAGTTGTATTTGCCGGGATTCTTCAGAAACTCTACTATCTCCCTCAGCTCTTCCTTCTCCTCGTCAGCTCCGGCAACATCCGCAAAGGTCGTGCGGCGTTTTTCGTCGCTGAGCTCTTTGACCTTCGCCTTGCCGAAGTTCATGGTCTTGTCTGTTCCCATACCGCCGTTCATCCGGCGCATCATGAAGATCCAGAATACAATCAGCCCAACAAAAAGGAGTATGGTGGGAAGTATACTGACAAGCCAGCTGGTCTCTGCCGGGCGAATGACGTCCTGTACCATCTTCTCATCGGGATGGGTGCGGTTATACTGCGTGATATACTCTGAGACATTCTCATAGAAGAGATTTACATTTGGGACCTCATACCCTATGAGGGTTTCGTCCTCATCGTTGAGGGTAAGGACCATTTCTCCGGTACCCAGGTCCAGCTCGTACCCTTTTACCTGCATCGTCTCGAAATAGTTCAGGATATCAGAATACTTATAGGTCTCCTGAGGCGGCATGGCAGTTTGAAAGATAATCAGTATTACAAACAGCACGAGTATCGGTATGCCGATGTAGAGCAGAAGATTTCTCAGCTTTTTCCCATTAGAATTCAAAGGTAAAATCCTCCCAATTTTTAAGAGCTCTCACTCTGTTAAACTAAAACTACTCTCCGTAAACCGAAGGCTTTAAAACGCCCACAAAGGGCAAATTGCGGTATTTTTCGTCATAATCCAAGCCATAGCCCACAATAAACTCGTCAGGTATTACCGCCCCTACATACCTGGGATTTACCTCCACCTGACGCCTCTCAGGTTTGTCAAAGAGGGTACAGATGCAGAGACTGGCGGGGCCGCGGGTCTTTAACAACTCTATCAGGTGGCTGAGGGTTCGCCCGCTGTCCAGAATGTCCTCCACAAGAACGATATCATATCCGGAGAGGTTTATGTCGAGGTCCTTAATGATCTTAACACTGCCGGAGGTTTTCGTGCCGGACCCGTAACTTGAGGTCGCCATGAAATCTATCCTCGCGGGTATGTCTATCGCCCGCATTAAATCAGCCATAAAGACCACAGAACCCTTGAGGACGCTTACCAGAAGCAGCTGCTTATCCCTGTAGTCCCGCGAAATCTCGGCACCTATGCGGGAAACGATACCGGCAAGCTCCTCCTTCGAAAAAAGTACTTTTTCTATATCATCCTTCATGCTGGGCATAAAACTCCCCCGTCCTCACTCTTCTCTTATCTCAACAAGATAGGCCGTCTCGGCAAGATCGGGAACTATGAACCGCTCTGAAACGCCGACGCCCTCTAAGAAAGCTATCTCCCTATCTATCTCGAGGATAACACAGCTTCCCCGATAATCCGGCAAGATACGCGCCTCCTCGAAAATCTGCTTTAAAGGCTTGGTGAGGCCGCGCCCCGGCGGGGCAAAACGATCTTTGGGCCTGCGGTTTCTTACCACCGCGCTGCCACTGATTATAGCACATTCCACCGGCTTAGAAAATAACAAATTGTAAATTTTTTCTTTATGTTTTTTAAACGGCCCCAAAACTTTCCTGAGGCTGAGGATTTTACCGTTGGGAAGGATATTCTCCCCCAAGCTTAGAGGGACGCTAAAATCCGGAGAATCCTTTGGAAAAATCACCGAAAGCACACCGTGCCAGTTCCTAAGTTTCGCACCTCCCGGAAGGTTCATCGCGCCGTGAGATGTGAGAAGGCATAACGCGAGATCAACATGCCTCTTCTCTATCTTACCCGGGAAGAGAGAGTTTAGCCAGATCTTTAATGCCAGGGAGGATATATATCTGTCTGCGCCAAGGAGTGTTTCACAGTTTAAGCCCCCCGCCGTCTCAGCAGAGCGGAGAAGTCCTTCAGCCGCATTTCTGAGAACATCCCGCTGGGCGGCCTCAAGCTCTGTGAATCTGTTAATGGCCGAAACCACCCCGGGATTTATCTTTCGCATGGCGGGAAGTATCTCAAGGCGGACGCGGTTTCTAGAGTAATCCAGAGAGAGATTTGAACTGTCTGTGATATAGGAAATGCCGTTATGCTTGCAGTATTCCTCCGTCTCGGCCCTTGTCACGGAGAGAAAAGGCCTTAAAACCTTCCCCCTCTCTCTCGGGATGCCGCAGACACCATCCGCACCTGTACCGCGGACAAGGTTTAAGATAACGGTCTCGGCATTGTCGTCAGCGGTGTGGGCGGTGAGTATCCGGTCATTTTCGGAATCAGCCATCTCATAAAAAAAAGCATATCTAAGTTTTCTCCCGCTCTGCTCCAGGCTCTCCCCCGCTGTCTTGGCTGAGGACCGGACATCGGCATGACGCACGACAATGGGGACGCCAAGCCTTTTGGCAAAATCCCGGCAAAAGCTCTCGTCTCTATCGGCCTCATCCCCTCTTAGACCGTGATTTAAATGGGCAAGGATCAGGCGGTCCCTCTCAATTCTTGAACTTATCCAGTGGGCGAGAGCGCAGGAATCAGCCCCGCCGGAGAGTCCAACGACGACCTTACCGCTCTTTGGAAGCCCTGAGAGATCCCCGGAGAGACCCGGAAAACTGTCATCCATTGCGGAATACCTCTCTCGCGGTAAAACGCATATATTCCCCCTGCCAGTGGACAGGAATTCTCATGGTATCGCCGTGGCGGTTCTTCGCAATTATTATCTGCGCCGCAGAGGTATCCATGTCGTCTGAGAGCTCCCCGCCCTCGCTTGTGGCGTTATATGCCTCTCTGTGCAGGAAAATAACTATATCCGCGTCCTGTTCTATAGAGCCGGAATCCCTAAGATCGGAAAGCCCCGGAACCCTGTCCCTAGAGGGATTCTCAGCGCGCCTTAACTGGGACATGACAAGCACCGGAACATCCAGCTCTTTTGCCATTATCTTGAGGCTTCTCGTGATCTCGGAGACCTCCTGAACCCTGTTCTCTATCCTGCGGGGGCTGTGCATTAACTGCAGGTAGTCCACTATGACGAGGTCAACCTTGCCCAGCCTCCTGACCTTCGCCTTGATCTCCGGAACGGTTATGGAGGAGTTGTCGTCAAGATATATATCCATCTTGGAGAGGAGGTCTCCCCCCTCAACCAGCCTTGCCCAATCATCGTTTGTGAGATCTCCGGAGCGAAGCTTGTTCCCGTCAACAGAGGCCTCTGTCGCAAGGAGCCTTGAGGCGAGCTGCTCTCTCGACATCTCTAAGGAGAAGAAAGCCACCTTGCGTCCTCCCTGCCCCGCAGCGTGGCGGGCGATATTTAACCCGAAGCTGGTCTTCCCCACGCCGGGGCGGGCCGCAAGAATTATGAGGTCAGAGCGGTTGAGCCCGGTGATGGCGGTATCCAGCTCGCCTATGCCTGTAGCTATCCCCCTGTACTTCTCGGCATCGTCAGAGTTTAGCCTGTCCAGCCTGTCGAAGGTCTCTATGAGAACCTCTTTGACGGGGAGGAGCCCTTCATTGCTCTTTCCCCTGCGGATATCATAAATCCTCTGTTCTGCGGAATCCAGAAGGAGAGTGGGGTCCTCGGAGTTGGTGCTGGCGTCGGCAAGGATTCCCCTTGCAGCCTCTATAAGTGTGCGGATGTCGTATTTCTCCCTGACTATCTCGGCATACGCCTCTACCCGGGAGATGGAGGGAACTATCTGGGCAAGCTGGGTGAGATAGACCTTGCCGTCCCCATCATCAAAGGTTTCATTCTCCTCCAGTTTGTTTAGTACGGTCACAAAATCCACAGGCCTGCCCAGGGTGTAGAGCTCCAGCATCGCCTCATATATCATGCGGTTGCTGACGACATAGAAATACTCTGCCCTTGGCAGGATCTCCATCACCGTGGAAAGGCAGCTTGACTCTAACAGTATCGCCCCAAGGACCGATTGCTCTGCCTCCAGGCTAAAGGGCATCTGCACGCCCGGCGCAGCCTGTGTGGCGTTGTTATCAAACTCCATCAAAAAACCTCCCCGGAAGAGGATTTATTTCCTCTCTTCCGTGACAAAAGCGCTCATTTTGGCCTGCACCCCTCCGCCCAATTTCACGGTGAAGGGATAAATTCCAAAGGCCTTGATCTCGCCGTCAAGCACTATCTTCCGCTTGTCTATGTCTATGCCCATCTGTCTCTTGATCTCAATGGAAAGCTCCTTCGGCGTGACAGAGCCAAAAAGTTTTCCCCCCTGCCCTGCCCTGGCATTGATATTTACCGTCTTCCCGTTTAAGAGCTCGGCGCTCCTCTCAGCCTCCTCGGCCTCATGCCTGATCTTGTATTCCCTGGAGGCCTCGGCGTTTTTTATCTCGTTTAGCGCCTGGGCATTCGCCTCCTTGGCAAGCTTTCTGGGCAGCAGGAAATTTCTCGCATACCCGTCAGAGACACTCACCAGCTCTCCCTTCTTACCTAGAGACTTGACATCGGAGAGTAAAACTACCTTCATCTTCCCTTCACCTCTCAGTTATTTTTCTGGTCCGACAGTTTTTCATCCAGAGCCTTGACCAGCATCTGCCTGGCGGCGGGAACAGAGACATTGTTCAGCTGGGCGCCGGCACCGGTAAAATGTCCGCCCCCGCCGAAGTTTTCAAGTATGACCTGGACATTGACATCCCCTAAACTTCTCGCGGAGATATTGACACCGTTACCCACTTTGAAAAGGACGAAAGAGGCCCTCACCCCTGTGATGGTCATAAGCTCGTCCGCTGCCTGGGCCGCTGAAACGCGCATATCCTCAAATTCCATCTCTGTTGTAGCGATCGCGCATCCCTTGTATATCTCTGCGCTGGAGACAAGCTGAGACTTGTGCTTATAGCTGTCAAGCGTATTTGAAAACATCTTCCTTACCGCGACTGTATCAGCGCCCCTCCGGCGCAAAAACGCAAGCGCCTCGAAGGTTCGCACGCCGCAGTTGAGAATAAAGTTTTTCGTATCCAGGGCTATTCCGGACATAAGCGCCTCAGCGTCAAGAGAGTTTATCGCGGAAGGTTTGATATACTGGACCAGCTCGGCGACCATCTCTGAGGCGGAACTGGCGTAAGGCTCGTGGTAAAAGCTGAGGGCGTTGTTTATATGTGAAACCATCATCCTGTGATGGTCTATGACGACTACCCTCTTTATCCTCTCCAGAAGCTCCCCGCTCTCCACAAAATTTACGGAGTGCGTGTCGGTGACTATCAGCAGGGATCTGTCTGTGGCGGTTTGCAGGGCCTCCATGGGACTTATGAATACCCTCTCCTCAGGGTAGTTCTGCTCTACAAGCGATATGAGCCCGGCCGCAAGGGTCTGCCCGCGGTTTACGACAATGTTGGCGGGCTTTTCCAGGCCCTTATGTATCGCCGCCCAAAGCCCCACAGCAGAGCCGACGCTGTCCAGGTCTGAATTTTTATGTCCCATTATGAAGATGCGGTCGCTGGATTTAACATGGTCGGAAAGCGCGGCAGCTATAACGCGGGTCCTGACCCTGTCACGGTTCTCCACGCCTTTTGAGGTTCCGCCGAAGAATTCATAGTTATCTCCCTGGCCCCTTACCGCCACCTGGTCCCCTCCGCGGCCCAGCGCCATGTCCAGCGCCTGACGGGCCCAGTTCTCGCTTTCGGCAATGGATTCAGCTCCCCTGCCCGCGCCGATCGATATCGTGGCACCCATGCCCCGGGAATTTTTAACCTGCCTCACGTCGTCCAATACCTTGAAGCGCTTCTGTTTGGCCTTTTCCATATGGGCGTCATCCGTGATAAGCAGATACCTGGCGCTGCCAACCGCCCTGATGAAACCGCCCATCTCCTCCACGGCGAAGCGCCGCAGGACGGCCTCCACCTCCGCGGTGACGCGGGAATCATCCCCGCCGACGCTGTCGCGCACCATCTCCTCGCGGTTGTCAAACGCCACCATGCAGACCACCGGACGCTTCTCGTGATATTCCTTATTCACCGCCTTGAAGTAGGTATCGTCCACAAAATAGAAGAGGTTGGCCTCCTGCGCAGGTATGCCGTAAACTGTGTATTCCCTGCCCCTGTGGGTGACGGGAACCCCCTTGGCCTCCATAACCTGTCTTGAGGTGCGGGGATATAAAAAGAGCTGTATGTCCTCCCCGACAAAATTATTCCCCCCGCAGAGATTTTCTGAGAAGGCGGCGTTTCCCCAGACGACGTCCCCAGCGCGCGCCGCCACTGCAACAGGCAGGGCAAAATGCTCCAGCGCGTCCAGATCCTGCGCGCTTAGGACCCTCTCCGCCACACGCATCGTCCCGCTGATATTCCTGTGGTATATGACGTCCACAAGAATTATACCGGCAGAGCAGACAAGCCCGATAGCCATCTGAAGCATCGCGACGGTATTGTTGAACCTCCAGGTATAGACCCCAGCCAAGAACATTGCCCCCGCGAGAAAATAGAAAAGCGGAGAGACCGTCCAGAGCCTCTTTTTGCGCATCTTCCCACCCCTTGCATTATGAGAATAAATGAATCCGCAAATTCCTCAAACTTCCATGATGATCGGCAGGATCATGGGACTTCTCTGGGTCCTGCGGTAGATGAACCTGGAGAGAGAATCCCTGACGCTCTGCCTGAGGGTTCCAAAATCCCTTATGCGCTCTCTCGCACAGGTCTCAAGCGTCCTTTCAGCCAAGTCCCTTGCCTCATTCATCAGCTCTTCGGATTCCTTAACATATACGAACCCGCGCGAGACTATCTCAGGCCCGGAAACCACATGGCCGCTCCTAGAATCTATAGAGCAGACAACGACTATCAGCCCGGCCTCGGCAAGCTGCTTCCTCTCCCTTAGGACGGCACTGCCCACGTCCCCTACGCCTAGGCCGTCCACCATAACGCTACCGGCGGGAACATCCTGTAGCTTAACCATATGGTCCCTAGAGATCTCCAGCACGTTCCCGTTATTCCCCACGAAGATGTTTTCCATGGGGATTCCCATCTCAAGGGCTAGGGCCTGATGTTTCCTAAGATGTTTCTGCTCTCCGTGGACGGGAATAAAATACTTTGGTTTGGCAAGCCCCTCAATCAGCTTGAGCTCCTCCTGGCAAGCGTGGCCAGAGACATGCACCTCATACATGGACTCGTATATGACGGTACAGCCCTGCTTCAAAAGCTCGTCAACGACGGCGCCGACGGTCCTCTCGTTTCCGGGAATCGGTCTGGCAGAGAGGATTATAAAGTCATCCGGACCTACCGTGACCTGCTTGTGGTCTGAAAACGCCATGCGGGTGAGGGCGCTCATCGGCTCGCCCTGGCTGCCCGTTGTGATTATGACCAGCTGTTCCGGCTTATATCTGTCTATCAGGCTGATATCTATCAGCACGCCGGCGGGAATTTTTAGATAGCCCAGCTCCTCGGCTATGCCCATGACGTTTACCATACTCCTGCCGGAGAGGGCCACCTTCCTGCCGTACTTCACGGCGCAGTCTATTATCATCTGCACCCTGGAGATAGAGCTTGCGAAAGTCGCAACTATTATTCTCTTCTCCTCTGCCCTCATGAAGAGAGAATCCAGAGAATTGTTCACCGTCTGCTCTGTCTGGGTATAGCCCTGGCGCTCGGCGTTAGTGGAATCAGCTACAAGGGCAAGAACGCCTTCCTTTCCCAGCTCTGCTATCCTGGCAAGGTCTATCATCCCGCCCTCAGCAGGGGTATAGTCGATCTTAAAATCCCCTGTATGCAGTACGACGCCCGCGGGGGAATGAATCCCGAGTGCGACGGAATCCGCGATGGAATGGTTTACGTGGATAAACTCCACATCCATGCAGCCAAGCTGAACATGCCCGCCCGCTGGTGTGACGTGCAGCTTGGCAGAGCCTCCCATCCCATGTTCCTTAAGCTTGCTCTCAAGCAGGCCAAGCGTCAGGGCTGTGCCGTAAACCGGCGCGTTTACTTTTTTCAGCAGGTAGGGCACCGCCCCAATATGGTCCTCATGCCCGTGGGTTATGACAATACCCTTTATTCTCTCCCTGTTTTTCTCCACAAAGGTGAAGTCCGGGATGACCAGGTCAATTCCCAGCATCTCCTCATCCGGGAAGGCAACCCCGCAATCAACGATGACCATATCGCCCCTGCACTCGTATACGGTGAAATTCTTGCCTATCTCGTTTAAGCCGCCAAGAAAATAGATTCTCATGGCCTCTGCCTGAGATTTTGCCCGGTTCTTCCTGCCTGTTCCCGCGCTTTTTGGCTCCTGCCCCTGATTTACAGCACCTCTCTGCCTGCGGGCAGGGTTCTCCCTCTGCGCCTGCGGCCTTTTCGTCTGCTGGGGGCCGGTGTTCCGAGAGTTCCTGTTTTGCTGGTTCTGCCTCTTCTCATTCTCTCCAGATCTGCGCGCTGTCTTTCCCGTCCTCTGCTGGTTCTGCGCAGCCGCCGGAACCTGGCCCTGCCGCGGCCTGTTATTCTTTTTTCCCGACAATAATTTCCTAGCTCCTTTTATAAGAATCAGCGGCTATGCCGCAAAAATTTTAGCGATAAATGACCTAAACTATCTCTCAAAACTTATCTTGCTAGATTCCTCTACCCCTAATAATACCCTATTTTCTGCCCATCTGTCAAGTGCGCGATGGCTATCCTCCGCATAAAATTTAGTCCAGCCTAAGTGTAAGCCCATGATAACTAACTGCTGTCCGGTTTATGCGCTGGGAAAAATTGCAAAGGCATAAAAGCATTCGCAAAATATTTTTTCTCAGGCGCAGCCTGGGTTTTTTCTTTTTCTTTTTCTTTTTCTTTCTCTTTGTCTTTGTCTTTTTCTTTGTCTTCTTCTTCTTCTTTTTCTTTCTCCTTCTCCATCT
>CAZRQD010000047.1:0-9221 GCA_964602365.1 uncultured Acutalibacter sp.
TAAAAATTAAAAAAATAAATGCCTAATTATTAAAGAATTGGGCATTTGAGAGTGTAAAAATCTATTAAATAACTTAGAATATTTTAGTTTAAAAACATAGAACCGGGGCGGTTTGAGAATAATCAGCATGTCAAAAACTACGGAATCTTTGGAGCCTGAGAATATGAATCCCCGTTTTCCGGCTCTGTGATATTCAGGCCGCGGTCCCCAAACAGGAGTTCGCGGTTCTTTAACGAGATGAACCACTATCCGGGGTTAAATACTGTTTTGAAGGGATCATGTCAAGAAAAGGGCATTCAGAGAAAAAGCGTAGTTTACAAACTGCATTTTTTGGAATATAATTCTAGTTGAGGATGCTATTCATATCGACCGATGGGAAAATTCAGATTGGGGGAGAATTTATGGAATACAAATACCCGCACCTCTGCGCGCCGATCACCTTGGGCCGCACGACTTTCAGAAACCGCATGTTCTCGGCGCCGATGGGGGGAACGGATATCACAAACGACGGCTGCATCGGGCCTAAGTCCACAGCCTTCTACGAGCTGCGCGCAAAGGGCGGCGCCGCAGCGGTCACGGTCTCGGAGTGCATGGTTCACCCGGCGACGGACGGCTCTCATGCCTACCACTTGGACGAGAGCATTTTAAATTCTCTTGCCTGCGCCACCTACACCGCAGATGCGATTCGCAGGCACGGCGCGATCCCAAGCCTAGAGCTCTCTCACTCTGGAATGTTTGCAGGGACTTACATGACAGATAAGGCAAAGCAAAAGAGTCTAAACCAGTGGAGCGCCTCGGATGGCGTTCGCGCAGACGGCGTACCGGTAAAGGCCCTAACAAAAGATATGATAGCCGAAATAGTGGCGTCATACGGCCATGTGGCGGGACTTGCCAAGCGCGCCGGGTTTGAGCTTATCATGGTTCACGGCGGGCACGGGTGGCTTATAAACCAGTTCCTCTCTCCGCTCTTTAATCATCGACGGGACGAATACGGCGGCAGCCTGGAAAACCGCTGCCGGTTCGCCGTGGAGGTGCTTAAATCCGTTCGCGGGGCGGTAGGCCCGGATTTCCCGATAGAGTTCAGGATGTCGGGGGCAGAGTTTGCAGAGGGCGGCTATGACCTCGATGAGGGGGTCCGCATCGCTTGCGAGATCGAGCCGTACATTGACCTGCTGCACGTCTCTGCCGGTACCTACCAAAAGACCTTCGGCATCACGCACCCCTCTATGTTTACGGAACACGGCCGCAACGTTTTCCTAGCAGCCGAGATAAAAAAGCATGTTCACGTCCCCGTGGCAACAATAGGCGGTTTAAATGATCCTGTGCAGATGGAGGAGATTCTGGCGTCCGGCCAGGCGGACGTGATCTATATGGGCCGGGCGCTTCTAGCAGATCCCTTCCTGCCAAACAAGACCATGGCGAATCGTGATGAGGATATAGTTCACTGCTTGAGATGCTTTACCTGTATGGCAGAGAGAGCGCAGACCTCCACGCGCCGCTGCACTGTAAACCCGATTATAGGCAGAGAATTAGAGGGGGATGAGGTTCGTCCCGCACAGGTACCGAAAAAAGTGCTAATCGCCGGCGGCGGGCCGGGAGGCTTATACGCGGCATGGACTGCCGCACGGCGCGGCCACAGTGTGATTCTCTGCGAGAAGGAGCAGCAACTTGGCGGAATCCTCAAGAGTGAGCAGGCGATTCCCTTTAAATATGAAATGTACCGGCTTGCGGAAACCTACGCGAAGTTCGCACGCGACGCCGGTGCGGAAATCCGCCTTAACACGGAGGTCAACCGCGCATATGTGGAAAAAGAATCCCCCGACGCGCTGATAATCGCCGTGGGCAGTGAACCCCTCGTCCCGCCGATACCGGGAATCGACGGCGAGAACGTGGTGGTAGTTAACAACTACTATATTGAAAAGGACAAGGTTGGAGACATGGTCGTCGTTATGGGAGGCGGGCTAGCCGGCTGCGAATGCGCCATACATCTCGGGATGGAGGGAAAAACTGTTCATCTTGTGGAGATGCGCGATACCCTAGCGCCGGACGCAAACGTCCGCCAGCGCCCTCTGCTCCTTTCCGAGATTGAGAAGTATGTCTCAGCGGTACATACCGGCCACCGCGTCTTAAAAATTACGCCAGAGGGCGTCATTTGCGAGTTTGCCGGAGAAGAAGTCTTCATCCCCGGCAAGAGCGTCATCTGCGCATTAGGACAGCGAAGCCGCACAAAGGCGGTGGAAGAACTCTTAGGCTCGGCCCCGTTTACCCGCGTTATAGGAGACGCATCCCGGGTATCAACCATCACCAACGCGGTCTACTGGGGCTACCACGCCGCGCTGGATATTTGAATCCTTCGCCCAAAGCCCCCATACTGGCATGCAAAAGGGGAGAAGAATGAGAAAAAACAGAAAAATCCATTCCCTTGCGGTTTCAGCGGTTATTGCCGCGGCATATGCGGCCCTCACCTATCTTGCCGCGGCGATGAACTTGGCGTATGGAGCCGGCTCGGTTCAATTTCGTTTTTCAGAGGCGCTGACCATACTCCCTGCCCTTACTCCGTCCGCAGTGCCCGGGCTCACCCTAGGGTGCTTTCTCGCAAACCTTGGAAGTCCTCTTGGGGTGGCGGACTGGGTCTTCGGCAGCTTGGCGACACTTGTTGGCGCGCTGGGAACTAGGGCCCTTAGAAAGATCACCTTCAAAAACGTGCCGATTCTCTCGCCGCTGCCGCCTGTGATAGCAAACTCGCTCATAGTCGGGCTGGAGCTTGCATGCCTCTCAGACAGCGGAGGACTGGGTATAGGGAATTTCACCATCCACGCATACCTTGCCGCTGCCCTCTCCGTAGGACTTCCGGAGCTAATCGTCTGCTATTCTTTGGGAATACCGCTGTTTCTCGCGCTGAGAAGGGCTGCTAAAAAGGGAAAACTGGAGATATGAAAAACCTTCGGGAAAAATCCCAGAAGGTTTTTTAACTTTTACCTCATCTTGCCATCATTTCTTTTCCAGATTCTCCACAAAGCGTTTTACTGCCTGAAATGTCTCCTCGCTGATGACATGCTCTATCCTGCATGCATCCTCCGCGGCGACCTCGTCGTCCACGCCCAGTTCGGTGAGCCAGCGGGTGAAGAGCCTGTGGCGCTCATAGACGCTCTCAGCGATTTTCCTGCCCTTTTCGGTAAGGGTGATAAACCCGTCAGAATCCATGAGGATACATCCCTGCTCTCTCAGGTTTTTCATGGCGATGCTGACGCTGGGCTTGCTGAAATCCAGCTCTGAGGCGATGTCTATGGACCTCACGAAGTTCTTGCGCTGACTTAGGATGAGGATGGTTTCAAGATAATTTTCAGCTGATTCCTGTATCTTCGGCACAGTTACTCCCCCCAGTTACCGCAAATATTATAGCGGGTTTTAACGAAAACAGCAAGCCCAAAGCGGCATTCACTATAGTTTATGCGAAGACTTCCTCTGGAACCCTTAATATTCGTAGTGTCCCGCACAAACTTTATCCTCTCTGCCGTCTGGGAGGATTATCTCCGCCTCGCAGTCAAAGGGGATGTCTATCTCATAGCGGAGAGTTTCTCCATCATAGTGCCAGCGCACGCGGTATATGCCGGAGGCGGAATCCAAACAAAGGGAGGCCTCTCTTATCCTGGGGTCTGGCATTGGACGGATCAGAGCCCTCTTGTAACCGGCTCCGTCCTCGGCCGGGCTTAAGCCGCAGAGGTAGCGGTACATCCAGTCCGCGATAGAGCCGTAGGCATAGTGGTTGAGGCTGTTCATGCCCGTGCCGCTTATAGAGCCGTCCGGAAGGATGGAATTCCACCTCTCCCAGATTGTTGTTGCGCCGTGATCAACCTCATATAGCCAGCTTGGGAAGTCGTCGTTTAAGAGAAGGGTATAGGCCAGGTCATTCATCCCGTTCTCTGAGAGAGCCATGCAGAGGAATGGAGAGCCGCAGAAGCCAGTGTCGAGATGCCAGTTTCTCATCTCAAGGCGAGAGCGCATCTGCCGTGCGACGGCGTCTCTCTTTCCCTCGGGATAGATCTTGAAGTAAAGCGAAAGCACACATGCGGTTTGGGTACCCTCAATGGTGAACTCCCCTTCAGGGGTGAAGAATCTTCCTATTACCGCCTTTTTTATTCTTTCAGCCAAGCCTTCATACTCGGCGGCATCCTCGTCGTATCCCAGAACTTTCGCCGCGCGAGAGGTGAGCGTGGAGGAGATATAATAGAAGACGGAGGCTATATAGCCCGTGTCCGTGGCGCCCATGGGGTTCTGCAGGTCTTCAGTGTCAAGGGAGAGCCAGTCCCCAAGCTGCATGCCCGTAAGCCAGAGACCTCTGTCGCCGTCCTTCCTATCCTGCCGCCTGATAAATTCCACCCAGCTCTTCATGACAGGATATTCCTCTCTAAGCTGATTCACATCGCCATAATTCTCGTAGACTGCGGAGGGCATCAGGGTCGCGACATCGCTCCAGATGGCGGTGCCGTCAGGGTTGGCGTTCAGCCAGAGGGAGCTGGCACATTCCTCCAGCCTCTTATAGAGGGCGGCTCTTTCGCTCTCGGGGGTGCTGTCAATCAGCTCTTTAAGCTTCGGGAAGCGCTGGGCAAAATCTCCGAATACCTTTGCTGTCTCCGCACCTTCTTCCCTCAATGTCCCCATAAGGATGAAAACATCGTCTGACGTCAGTCCAAGCTCTCTCACACTTATAAATCCATTCGGCTTGGGTACGGGGACAAAGACGGGGACGGCCCCGTCAAGCAGGCTCTGCTCGAACCCCACATTCACAATAAAATGGTGGAAGAAAGCGGGCATATAGATATTTTTGCAGGCGGTAGAGCTGATAACCGCGGCGTCTCCGGTCCAGCCCAAGCGCTCGTCTCTCTGTGGGCAGTCTGTAGGGACATCGAGAAAATTGTCAAACTGCCCCCACATAGCGTTCTTGAAGAGCTGGTTCACGCGGGGATTATCTGTCTCTATACTTCCTATCGGGTCGATATCAGAGCGGATATGGCAGGCGGTAAAATCTGAGGTTTTTATCTGAGAGATTCCCTCAACCTTAACATACCTGAAACCGTAGAAAGTGAAATGCGGTCTGATTCTACGGGCCTCGCCGTCCGAAATATAGATAAACTCCGCCTTCGCGCTTCTCAGGTTGTCGCGGTAGAAACAGTCCTCCTGCAGGACCTCGCCGTAGCTGAGGCGGACCTCTGAGCCCACAGGCTCTGAAACGTTGAACTCCACCCAGCCGGTCATATTCTGTCCAAAATCAAGCACGGTCTCGTCTTTTGGGGTGTGGATCAGTTTTACAGGGGCGAATTCCTTTTTCTTGACTATTTTAGGGCCGATCCGGGCAATTAGAGGGGTCGTCTCCTCCGCCAGTTTTACCCCGTGCGCCGGCGCGCCGCATGAGGGCAGGCACCAGCCGGGAACCTTTTTCGTCATATCTATATGCTCGCCGTCATATATCCCGCTGAAAGTCACGGGGGAGGGATAGCTTTTCCAGCTCTCGTCTGTTCCCAGGACAAGCTCTTCTCCGCCAGAGAGGGTGACGCGCAGCTCGCATATAGCTTTCATCGTATCACCGTAGAGGTCGTGATAGCGGTCAAAAACAATGTCTCCCTTGTACCAGCCGGGGGCAAGGGCAAGGCCTATGGCGTTTTTACCTCTATGCAGTAACTTAGTAAGGTCGAAGGTCTGGTATTCCAGCCAGTGGTCATAGCAGTTGTATCCTGGGAGGAGATACTCGTCTCCCGCCTTCTCGCCGTTTACATACAGTTCGTAAAGTCCCAGCCCGCAGACATAAGCCCTTGCAGAAACCACATCTCCAGTTAGGGAAAATTCCTTGCTGAGGAGAGGATGCTGATTTTTATCGGGGAAATCTGCGGTAATAAAACTTGCTTCCCACGGCTCGTTCTCTTTAGCCGTCTCAAAGTATGAGGACGCAGAGGCACTGTCCCCGCAATCTCCCCAGACGGTGACAGTCCAGTCATAGCGGGTGCGCGGGGAGAGGGGAAAATCCGCCTGAAAGCCCAGTGAGGAGATATCCTCTCTCTTTCCCGAGGAGAAGACGGTCTCGCCCTTGACTTTTACGGTTATCTCTGCCTCTTTTTGCCTCTTGTCCGGAGTATCCTCCGCAATCCAGGAAAATACCGGCTTGCCGATATACATGCCAAGAGGCGTCTTGAAATGGTTTACGCGAAGATTTCTCAGCTTCATAATCGAATTCCTTTCTGCGAAGATCTTAGGGATTTTATTATCCCTCTATTTTCCGTAATGTTCTGCCACCTTTTTCAGGTTCTCTATGACGGGCAGATGCTGCGGGCAAACACCCTCGCACTGTCCGCAAGCGAGACAGTCTGAGGCCTTGCCGAATTTGGAGGTAAGTATATCGTAATTTGTGAAGTTTACGGTCCAGCCCTTCTCTGCGGACTCGCGCATATCCTCGTTGTAGAGCGAGAAATACTGGGGGATCGCAATATGCATGGGACAGCCCTCGGTACAGTAGGAGCAGCCTGTGCAGGGTATAGCCACCTGAGAGTTGATTATTTCTGCGGCCTTAAAGCAGAGGGCCTTCTCCTCTTCGGTAAGCGGTTTGAAGTTCTCCATAAAGCCTAGGTTATCCTCCATCTGCGCCGTGCTGGACATCCCCGACAACACCACCATCACCCCGGGGAGACTGGCGGCAAAGCGTATACCCCAGCTTGCAACGCTCATCTTGGGATCATAGTCCTTGAAGAGCTTTTCAGCCGCCTCCGGAACTTTCGCCAGCGTTCCGCCCTTCACGGGCTCCATCACTATGACCGGCTTGCCATGTTTTCTTGCCATTTCGTATACCGCCCTGGAGCGTATCCAAGGACTCTCCCAGTCAAGATAATTCAACTGGATCTGCACGAACTCCATCTGAGGATGTTTTGTGAGTATCTCGTCCAGAAGTTCAGGCGTGTCATGGAAGGAGAAGCCGACGTGTTTTACCTTGCCCTCTGCCTTCTTCTCAAGCAGCCAGTTAAAACAGTCAAACTGCTCGTACTTCGGGTACATCGCGGCCTCCACCCCGTGCAGGAGATAGTAGTCAAAATATCCTGCCCCGGTCTTCTCAAGCTGGGCCTCAAAGACCTTGTCCCTGTCCTCCAGAGAATTGAAAAAGGCGGCGTGCAATTTTGTCGCCAGCGTAAAACTGTCCCTAGGATAGCGCTCTACAAGGGCGGTTTTCGCGACCCTCTCGCTTGCAAAACCGTTATACATCCACGCCGTATCAAAATAGGTAAAGCCCTTTTCCATGAAGAGATCCACCATCTTTTTGACCTGCTCCACGTCCACGTTTGCGGGGTTGCCGCCGCTTAACTGGGGCAGACGCATCAGACCAAAACCCAATTTTTTCATCGCTTGGCTCCTTTCGGAAAAACAGAATTCTGAATATCATCCTATGACGGTAGTATACCACCGCGGAGGGTAAAAGTCAATCATATGAGAGTGGAGACAGAAAAAGTTTTGTGAGAAATAGCCAAAAAATTTCCTTGACACAGGACGGAAATTCCTGTAAAATTTTGCTCGGTTCAAGAACAATGATTAAAATTCAGAGAGGTAAAGTTATGGCAAAGAAGTATGCTAAAATCACACTGGACAGAGATTTTGAGATAGGCAGGGTGGATAAACGGCTCTACGGCTCTTTCATTGAGCATCTGGGGAGGGCAGTCTACGGGGGAATTTGGCAGCCCGGACATGAGAGCGCTGATGAGGACGGCTTTAGGAAGGACGTGCTTTCCCTTGTGAGAGAGCTTAACGTCCCAATAGTTCGCTATCCCGGCGGAAATTTTGTCTCGAATTTCTACTGGGAGGACAGCGTTGGACCTAGAGAACAGAGGCCCCGCAGGCTTGAGCCCGCTTGGAGGAGTGTGGAACCGAACCTGATCGGCATAAACGAGTTTTCCTCCTGGGCAAAGAAGGCGGGAAGCGAGGTCATGCTCGCCGTAAATCTTGGGACCAGGGGACTTGAGGCGGCGTGCAATCTTCTGGAATACTGCAACCACCCGTCAGGAACAAAATTTAGCGACCTGCGAATCTCCCACGGGTTTAGAGAGCCGCATAACATAAGGGTCTGGTGTCTTGGCAACGAGATGGACGGACCTTGGCAGACCGGGCATAAGACCCCTCTGGAATATGCCCGCCTTGCAAGTGAGACCGGTAGGGCGATGAAGCAGATAGATCCATCGCTGGAACTGGTTTTCTGCGGAAGCTCCAGTACCGGTATGCCGACCTTCCCCGAATGGGAGGCAACGGTCTTGGACGAGGGTTATGACGTGGCTGATTTTATCTCGCTTCACACATACTACGGGAACCGCTTTAATGATACCGAAAATTTTTTAGCGCAGACGCTGGACATGGACAGGTTCATAAGAACTGTAATCTCCACGTGCGATTACGTAAAGGCGAAGAGACGCGCAAAGAAGGATATCATGCTCAGCTTTGACGAGTGGAATGTCTGGTTCCACGCGAATGAGAGCGACGATGATACCATGAAGAACCGGCCGTGGACCGTTGCGCCTCATCTGCTGGAGGATAAATACGACTTTGAGGACGCCCTTCTTGTCGGGCTTATGCTGATCACCCTAATCAAACACTGCGACAGGGTTAAAATGGCCTGTCTTGCGCAGCTTGTAAACGTCATAGCGCCTATAATGACTGAAGAGGATGGTTGCGCCTGGAGGCAGACAATTTTCTATCCCTTCCTGCATGCATCCAAATTCGGCAGGGGGATAGCCCTTGATACCGCGATGAGGACTTCCCGCCACGACACTAGGGACTTCACTGATGTTCCTGACGTGGACAGCGTCGCCGTCTTTAACGATGAGGCGGAGGAGCTTACGGTTTTCGCCGTGAACAGGGATTTAGATGAGGAGATAACCCTTGAGAGCGACCTTAGAGGATTTCCGGGATACAGATTTTCTGAACATATCGTGCTAAAGAGCGATGACCTTTTCGCCGTGAATTCAGCTAACAAACAGGCAGTCTGCCCGAAGAACGTTTGGGACGTGCAGGATGGAGGTACGCTTACAAGCAGGCTTTCACCCGCCTCATGGAATGTGATCCGTCTGACAAAAAAATAGGGTTTTCATTTTTCCTTACGCAGTTTTTTCGATCTCAGCGGATTTGTCGGTATTTTTCTCGGCAAATCCGATCTGAGATTTTGAATTTCTCTCTGCTTCCCGCAGACAGGTTGG
>CAZRQD010000048.1:0-5906 GCA_964602365.1 uncultured Acutalibacter sp.
CCCGTGACGCTTTTTGTATCCGTAAACGGGGAAAAATTCTTGCGAAGAGGGGGCGGATGTGATAAAATCCTATAGCGGGAGGGATAGTATGTGGCTGGAAAATTTTAACCGCTTAAGGAAGAGATCCGGGCTGAGTTTGGATGAGCTGAGCAGGCTCTCCGGCGTGCCGAAGGGGACGCTGGCGAAGATCACCTCTGGCGCGACGAGAAGCCCCGCAATCGAGACGGTGATGTCGCTTGTGCATACCATGGGGTATAACCTTGGGGAGCTGGACGATTTCGGCAGGGACGAGCCCGCCTTCTCCGAGGAGGAGAGGGAATCCGTAAAAAAGTACAGGGGCCTGGACGTCCACGGGAAGAGAGCGGTGGACGGGGTCTTGAGCGTGGAATATGACAGGGTCACGCATATATTCGAAAAGGACGAGCGGCACGGGATGACCTATATCCTGCTGTATGACCTTGCGGCCTCTGCCGGTACGGGCGAACCGCTGGGGGACAGCGAATACAATACCTGCCTGCAGATCCCGACGGACCACCTGCCGCAGGACGCGCACTTCTGCGTGAGGATCAGCGGGAACAGCATGGAGCCGGCGTACAAAGACGGCGATATCGTGTTTGTGCAGCATACCGAGGGCTCTGTGAGAGAGGGAGAGATCGGCATCTTCGTCCTAAACGGAGAGGGATATATAAAGCGCCTGGGGGACGGTGAACTGCTCTCCACAAACCCGGCATACCCCCCGATAAGGATACGGGACGGCGACGACCTGCGCTGCCAGGGAAGGGTGCTGGGCAAACTGCAGACAGATTTAAAAAAGCTGCCGTAAGCGGCCCTTTATCTTGGAAAGTCCCCGTAAAGCCGCACAGGGTCTTTGGGAATCTGCGCGGATGAGAAATCAAACCCCAAGGCGGTACCATCGGGAAAGAGATCATATAGCGGGATGAGGACAAAGGCGCGGTTTAAAATCCCCGGGTGGGGAAGCTTTAGCCGCGGCGTATCCATTGTAGCGCCCTCATAGAGGAGGATGTCGATATCAAGCGTCCTCTCCCCGTGGTACTCCAGCCGCTGCCTGCCATGGGACTTCTCTATAAAGAGGCAGGAGTCTAGGAGATCCAGGGGACTTTTCCCGGTCTCTATTAGGACGCAGGCGTTTAGATATTTTCCCTGCTCCCGTGTGACCTCCACGGGGGCTGTCTCATATATCCTTGAGGTCCTAAGGACGCGGGTACCCTCTAAGGCGCCTATATCCCGCAGGGCGAGGGAGAGGTAGTTTTCCCTGTCCCCCAAGTTCCCCCCAAGGCAGAGCACTGCGCGCATCTAGAGCCCCTCCCTTGAGAGGCTGACCCGCACCCCGGCGTAGTCGAAGACGGCGTTCATCGGGGCGTTAGGCTTTTTCACCATGGCGGTGACCCTCTGCACCTTGGGGAAATCCCGCAGGACGGCCTCGCAGACGACCTGGGCCGCACGCTCTATGAGGTCAAACTTCTCAGCGGTGAAGGCCCTCTCTACGGTCTTCCTGAGGGCGGCATAGTTTACGGTATCTGAGAGGCTGTCTGTCCTCCTTGCGACTGAGAGGTCGGCATCCACAGCTATGTCCAGGATGAAGAGCTGGCCGTCCTCCTTCTCCTCCGGGTTCACGCCGTGGTAGGCGAAGATTTCCAGCCCCTTTAGATAGACGGTATCCATTCCATCTCCCTCCTTAGGGCCTCGGCCATCCTTGCCGCCTGGACCCCCTCTTTAACGTCGTGGACCCTGACTATATCCGCACCGGAGAGAATCGCTGCGGTGTGCGCCGCTATTGTCGCCGGAAGCCTCTGCGAAAAGGGCGGGTTGCCGCAGGGGTAGCCCGTGACCCGCTTTCTTGAGGCTCCTATGAGGCAGGCCATGCCCTCTATCCTATAGGCTGAGACGTTTGAGATAAGCCGCAAATTCTCCTCATTCTCCTTGCCGAAGCCTATGCCGGGGTCGAGGCAGAGGCGGGATTTTTCTATGCCGAGGTTTTCGGCCTCTGCTATCTTTTTGAGAAAGAATTCCCTAGCTGAGTTTAGGACGTCCCCGCCGGCAGAGCCCTGGGGGAACATCAAAACAAGCCCGGCGGAGGTTTGGGAGATGAGCTTTAGCATCTCCTCCCCGGCGCCGCTTACGTCGTTTATGATGCCGGCGCCAAGGTCCAGGGCCCTTTTTGCTACTTCCGGATAGAATGTATCCACAGAGACGGGGAGGGAGGTTTTCCTTATAATCTCCGGCAGGACGTGTTCTAGCCTGCCCCACTCCTCCTCCCAGGGGACGGGGGTATAGCCCGGCCGGGTGGACTGGCCGCCGACGTCTATTATGTCGGCGCCGCCCTGCTCTATCTCCTCGGCACGGTCTAAGGCGGAGGTATGTGAAAAATACTTCCCGCCGTCTGAGAAGGAATCCGGCGTGACGTTTAAGATTCCCATGACGCGGACCCTATCTAGGCTAAGCTCTCCTCCCGCGAATTTGAAAACCATCTCAGACTCCCCCAAGAAGTGACATGACCTCTGCCCTGGTGCGCGCGTCAGAGCGCATATTCCCCCTTAAGGCGGAGGTTCGGGTTATGGCGCCGGCGGACCGCGCGCCGCGCATGGTCATGCAGAGGTGCTCGGCCTCTATGAATACCGCCACGCCCTGGGGCTCTAAGTTCTCCTCCAGAAAATCAGCTATCTGTCCCGTGAGGCGCTCCTGGACCTGGGGTCTCCTCGCGAAGCAGTCCACGATGCGCGCGAATTTTGACAGGCCGATTATCCTGCCGTTTCTCGGAATATAGGCGATATGCGCCTTGCCTATAAACGGGAGGAGGTGGTGCTCGCAGACGGAATAGAGCGGGATGTCCTTGACTAGGACCATCTCGTCGTGCTTGCCCTCCTCGTGGAAGATCTTGAGGTGCCTCTTGGGGTCAGAATTTAAGCCTGAGAAGATCTCGGCGTACATTCTGGCTACCCTGGCCGGTGTCTCCAAAAGCCCCTCGCGGTCCGGGTCCTCCCCTACCGCCGTGAGGATTTCCCGCACGGCATGCTCTATCCTTTCCATGTCCATAAAAGTTCCCCCATTCTAGTCGGCAAGGGCGCAGAGGCAGGCGACCTCTTTTGCGCCGGATTTATAGAGTGCCTCCGCCGCGGCGCAGAGCGTGGAGCCCGTTGTGACGATATCGTCCACAAGAAGGACCGTCTTCCCCTTAACGCTATCATCCGCGGAAAAGGCCCCTATGAGATTTTTTCGCCTCTCCTCTCTTGAGAGGGTGTGCTGAACGGCCGTCTCCCTGATCTTCCTTAGGCAGGGGTAAAGGGGGAGCTTTAAAAGCTTCCCAAGCTCTTTTGCAAGCAGCTCGCTCTGGTCAAAGCCGCGCGCTCTTAGGTCCTTACTCCTCAGCGGGACAAAGGCTATGAAATCGAAGGGGCCTTCCGGCGCTATCTCGGCCATGAGGCTTGAAAAGGTCTTCGCAAGCTCCCTCTTCCCGCCAAACTTGTAGCGGTGCATGGCGGCCTTAAAGTCCCCCTCGTATCTAAGCGGGGAGAGGACCGAAAGCTTTTCCCCGCCTTTAAGCGTATATGTGCGGGAGACCTTCCCTATCTTCCTGCGGCAGCCTTCGCAGAGGACGTCTTTTGCCCGCATATCCCCGCCGCAAAAGGGGCAGCGCGGTGGAAAGAGGAGGGAGAGAAAGCCCGTCATACGGCTTTTACAAACCTCCTAAAGGCCTCCCTGCCGCTCTCCGTATCCTTGAAGACGCCGGCGTTGCCTAGGATCTCCCCGAAGATTTTCCCGACGCCTAAGGCTATCCTCTCCCCGGCGTTTTGGGCGTTGGCGCCCTCTCTCATCAGCTCATCATACCAGGGCCTGTGGGGGGCCATCGCAGGGGAGGAAAAGATCTCTTCAGCCGTACCGGGAGAGATTATTGCGTCCTCCACCTGCTTTAGCTCCTTTAGGAGCCTGGGCGGGAGGATGGCCAGGCCCATGACCTCTATAAGCCCGATATTCTCCTTCTTTATGTGGTGGTACTCTGCATGCGGGTGGAAGAGCCCAAGGGGGTGCTCCTTCGTCGTGCGGTTGTTTCGGAGGACCAGGTCCAGCTCGAAATCCTTCCCCCTGCGGCGGGCTATCGGGGTGATGGTGTTGTGCGGGGCGCCGTCTGAAAAGGCAAGGATTTCTGCGCTCTCGTCGGAATATCCCCGCCATTTTTGCAATATCCTGTCGGAGAGGTCTATGAGGCTAAACTTATCCCCGCTTCTCAGCCTTATCACGGACATCGGCCAGTTGAGGATGCCGGCTGATACCCCTGAATACCCGGGGAAAGCTACCTCCTCCCTGATACTGGCTTTTGCCATGGGGAACTCGAAATTTCCGCCCTGGAAGTGGTCGTGGGTGAGGATGGAGCCGCCGACTATCGGCAGGTCGGCGTTAGAGCCTATGAAGTAGTGCGGGAAGAGCTCGGTAAAATCCAAAAGTCTCTCCAAGGATTTTCTGTCCACCTTCATGGGCCGGTGTTCCCCGCTTAGGACTATGCAGTGCTCGTTATAGTAGACGTACGGGGAATACTGCAGGTACCAGCGCTCTCCGCAGAGGTCTAGCGGAATCAGCCGCAGGTTCCCCCTGGCGGCCTGGTTCGCACTGCCCAAGAAGCCCTCGTTCTCCCGGCAGAGGGCGCATTTGGGGTATCCCGCCTGCGGGGCGGTCTTCGCCATGGCTATCTCCTTTGGGTCCTTTTCGGGCTTTGAGAGGTTTATGGTGATTATCAGCTCCCCGTAGGGGGTCTTTGCCGTCCACTTCCTGTCCCTCGCTATCCTGTCGGCGCGGATATAGTTTGTGGCGATGCTGAGGCTGTAGTAGTAGTCCGTTGCGGCCTTTTTATCCGCGGCGTAGAGCCTAAAGAACATGTCTTTGACCTCGGACGGCCGGGGCGTCATGACGGCCATGAGCTCGGTGTCAAACTGGTCCCTTGGGCAGTTTAGGATTCCCCTCTCCTCGGCGTAATCGCAGAGGTTATTTAGGACCTCGCCGGGGTTTTCCGGCGGGGGCTCCTCCCCCCAAAGCTCCTCTGTCCCAAGCAGGGCAAAGAGGCGGTTTCGGGTATAGGTCTCGTCCTCCTCCATGATGAGCCCCTTGCTCTTCCCGTAGGCTATGAGTTTTGAAATCTCCCTGCCGACCTGCATGGCGGTACCCCCCCTCCTTATAATCTATTCTCCAGCGCCCTGCTCTGTCGGGCTGATCTCAGGGTTCTGGTAGACCCTGACGTAATCCACCTCGTACTGCACGGGGAAATAGGAGTCGTCTGTCCCCTGCGCGCCGCCCCAGTTCCCGCCGAAGGCCAGGTTTAGGATGAAGTAGAACGGTTTGTCAAACGGCCAGACGGTCTCGTCGGGCTCGTCGGAATAATCCTTGGGGTCATAGGTGAAGCTCTCCACCCCGTCTATGGAGAAGATGAGCTTGTCCGGCAGCCACTCCAGCGCATAGGTGTGGAAGTCGTCGCTTACCCCCGCCGTCTTCTGAGAGTGCCCGACACCGTCCCCGCCGTGGTGCGCCGTGGTGTGGACAGTCTGGACTATCACGTCCTGGTCATAGCCGACATGCTCCATTATGTCCAGCTCTCCTGAGGAGGGCCAGGAGCCGTAATAGGAGGTCGCAGGCATCATCCAGGCGGCGGGCCAGGTGCCAAGACCCCGGGGCAGCTTCGCACGGACCTCGAACTTGCCGTAGGTCCACTCTCCGCGGCCCTTGGTTATCATGCGGGAGGAGGTGTACTCGTAAAGGCCGTCCTCGTCCTTTCGCAGCTCTATCACAAGCTTGCCGTCTTTTACCTCTGCATTCTCCCCGGCAGAATAGTACTGCAGCTCGTTATTCCCCCAGCCGCTTGCGCCCGTGTCATATGTCCACTTCTCCGGGTCCGGCGCGCC
>CAZRQD010000048.1:6006-7814 GCA_964602365.1 uncultured Acutalibacter sp.
GTCCCTGCGGGACTTTCACTTGGCTCCACTTTGGACTGATCTTCAGAATTTCCCCCGCAGGCGGAAAATACCGGCAGCAGGAGTGAGGAGAGCAGGAGCAGCGACAAAATCTTTTTAAGCATAGCTTTCCCTCCGAATATCATTAAACCGGCAAAAGGAAAACGGGCGCGACCTAACACGACCGCGCCCGCCTGACGTCTCAGCTTACAGCTTTACAACGTTCACCGCGCGCAGTTTGGCGCTGTTCTTAGGATCGGGCTCAACGTCGAAGGTGACCTTCTGACCCTCCTCGAGAGTCTTGAAGCCTTCGCCCTGGATGGCGGAGAAATGTACAAAGACATCGTCGCCGCCCTCATCCTTCTGGATGAAGCCGTAACCCTTCTCCGCGTTGAACCACTTGACTGTACCGTTCAATTCCGGCACCTCCTTTGCCCATAGATGAGTATCGCACAGTACGCCCCGCCTGTCAGTATACTGCTGAAAATCCCGGGTCATAAAAACACACAGATCCCCCAGTCATCCACGCGAATGACCGGCAAAACCTGCGAGTCCGCTTCGTGCTGTTACTCGCTAATTCTACAGGCTTTTTATTCTATTGTCAAGGGTCTAGGGTCTCAAATTTACAAATCTTTAAAATTTTGGAGAGGGCTACGGCAAGCTCCTGTCTAGTAAGCAGGGCCTGCGGGTGAAACTCCCCGCTCTCATCCCCCAAGAGGACGCCCGCGCCTTTGCAGGCCTCTATGGCCTCCTCTGCCCAGGGGGAGGCGGGAAGCTCTCCCCTATCTGCCAAATACTCCTCTATGATTTTGACCACATCTTCCTTTGTCAAATCTATCGCCTCCATTTCTGTCTTGATCATCTCCAAAAACCTGTCCCAGCCCAGGTCCAGGGTCCTGTGCGGGCAGCGTTTGCCGTCATAGTCCTGGTGTTTCGTGACGCTCTCTATCCCCCAGCCGTAGGATTTTAAAAGCCCCGCTATAAGCTTTGCGGCGTTTCTCTCAGCCTTCATAAACCTCTCCCCGCCGGAGAGCGAATAGCAGATCTCTATGTGGATTCCCAGCATATTGCCGGGTCCCCTGCCGTCGCCTGAAGCCCAGGCGTTTCTCTCAAACGGCAGGCCCTGCACCGCCTCCTCATCGTCCACGGCGATGTGAAAGGAGATCTCCTCCTTGCGCCTAAGCATATAGGCGATCTCGTTTTGGGCAGAGGCGTCGTTCCCGGTATTGTGGACGACTATGCGGTCCGGCGTCCTCAAAAACGGGCATTTTATGCCGTAGAGCTCCTTAGGGCAGAGATTTTTCCGATAGATCATTTTACATCCCCCTTTTTGATATTCTCCCCGCTGTCGCCGCTTTGCCTCAGCCTCTCCAGCATATCAGAGAGGAATTTGGGGTACGGCACCCCCATGAGACCCAGGTTCTCTAGGATAGAGATCCCCTCGTTTGCGGTGAAGAAGAGGCAGACTGCGGGCCTGACTATCACGGTCCCCAGCATTCTATCTAACACCACGCCCAAAAAGACCAGCAGCAGAACGCAGCACTTTCTCACCAAACCCTTAAACCCGGCGCGGCTCTCTATGGCGCCTCCCTCTGTCTTGGGCGAGCGCTTGAAAACCCCGGCCAGCACCAGCCCCGTCAGGTAGTCCATGCCCATAAAGGCTATCAGTGCGAAGAGCGTCCCGTCCCAGCCCCCAAGGGCCCTTAGCAGCAGGCTTCCCGCGACAGAAAGCCCGCCCAGCACGATATTCTTAAGCTTTTCCATACAATTTCTCCTTTCAGATTTTTACATCAAAGTCTCGTTATCCCCGG
>CAZRQD010000049.1:0-7388 GCA_964602365.1 uncultured Acutalibacter sp.
TTTTATTGGATGGATCTCAAAGGGCGAGATACTCCTCTATAAAATGCGCCGCAACGGCGCCGTCAGAGGCGGCGGTGACCACCTGTCTTAGGGGCTTTTTCCTCAAGTCCCCCGCGGCAAATACCCCGGGGAGGTTCGTGCGGGTACTCTCATCCGCGAGAATATACCCAGCCGCGTCCATATCCACCTGTCCATTATATAAGGAGGTCTCCGGCTCTGTCCCCACGGCGATGAAAACCCCGCTTAGGGGAATCTCGCGGGTTTCGTCCCCGGTCTTCACCCTCACGCCGCTCACCGCGTCGCCGAAGAGCAGCGCCTCCGCCTGTGAGTTCCAGAGAATCTCTATATTGCCGGCAGTCCTTAGCGCCTCCTCATATACCTTAGAGGCTCTCAGCTTGTCGCGCCGGTGTATAAGCCATACCTTGGAACATATCCGCGAGAGGTAGAGAGCGTCTGATACCGCGGTATTTCCCCCGCCGATCACGCAGACTTCCTTACCGCGGTAAAACATGCCGTCGCATGTGGCGCAGTAGGAAACTCCTCTTCCCCTAAGCTCCCTCTCAAACGGCAGGCCAAGCTCTTTGGGGTGAGCCCCCGTCGCGAGCACAACGGTCTTAGCGTTGAAGGTCTCCCTCTTTGTGCGGATTTCTTTCACGTCTCCCGCCAGATTTACAGAGACGACTTCTGAGAGCTTTGTCTTCACACCGAAGCGCTCGGCGCTCTTCTTCATCCTGTCTGCAAGATCCCACCCCTCTATTCCCTCGGGAAAGCCGGGGTAGTTCTCTATCCTGTCCGTCGTCGCCATCTGTCCCCCGGGGGAGAGCTTCTCCATAAGCAAGACTGAAAAGCCCGCCCTAGCAGCGTACAGCCCCGCTGTATACCCGGCCGGGCCCCCGCCTAGGACAATGACGTCCCAGAGCTCGCTCACAGCAACTCCTCCAAAGTCTCTTTAGGCTGCACGCCTATGAGGGTCTTCACGGCCTCGCCGCCCTTAAAGAACATGGCGGTGGGTATGCTCATGATCTTAAAGCGTCTTGCCAGTTCGGTCTCCTCATCGACATTTACCTTGCCGACAAGGACCTTGCCCTCGTTTTCCTCGGCAAACTCCTCCACTATTGGGGAGAACATCCTGCACGGGCCGCACCAGCTGGCCCAGAAGTCCACAAGCACGGGTAGTTCCCCGGAGATAGTGCTGTCAAAGTTTTCGTTCGTCAGTGTGAGAATTTCCATCTCTCTGCCTCCTTTAAAAATTTTGCCAATCTATGATGCGGGAAAAACTGTCCGCTAAATCTCGTTTAAGATAAGCAGGTCAGCGTTTTTCCTAACATCCAGTGCCTCAAAATATCTCTCCTCCATCGGTATCCAGCGGACCTCGAAGTTTTTAAGGTTCTCCCTGCTCTCCCTAAGTTTAAGCCTCCTCATCTGCTCCTCTTTAGATACGTCCGAAAAGACGCACAGGTCATAAAATTCCCTTAAGTCGGGATGCTGGCTGTAGCTCCCCTCTATTATGGTAAGCTTTTTAGGCGCATAGACCTCCGCCTGTGAAAAATCCATCACCTTGCAGTCAAACGGGCGGTAGAGAATCCTCTCCCCCCTCTTGGCCGGGAGGATAACCTCTCTCAAAAGCCTTTCCCGGTGCATGTTCCCGCCGGGTTCAGAGAGCCTCTCCTCTGTGCGGAGCTCTGAGGGAAGATAGAAATCGTCGGCATGAAATACGTTCGCACCGTAAATTATCCCAAGCCTTTTCGCCATCCCGGTCTTTCCGCTGCCGCACCTGCCGTCTATGGAGATCAGAACCCTCTGCCTGTTTTTTAAAAGTTTTTCTATTCTCTCAAGTACAGGCAAAAGAGGAATATATTCTCTTCGCACCACCCTGTAGGCGGGGGAATATGCCTTTCTGAATTTTTCGCTGTGGCTAACTGCCCCGCCGCCGTTTTTCCAGTACAGGGAAAGAAACTCCTCAAAAGATTCTTTGGAAAACCCAGGCCTTTTTTTCACTTCTCTCGGCTTGGGGTGAAGCTGTAAAGGAAGTTCTCCCGCACCCTTTTGAACGGAGAAAAACCCAGGCCTTTTTTCTAAAACCCGGGAGAGTGTTTGCAAACCTTCCGCAAACTTTTTCTCAGCGTCCTCATCTCTCTCCCCGGCGCTCTCGATAAAAATTCTGTTCAGCGTTTCCGCAGAGATAATATCCAAAACGGAGAGATTGAACCGCACGTAATTTCCGGGAAGTTTTTCAAAATAGGGTTGCGCCTTTTGCTCCTCCGTAAGATTTTCCGCCTCGCGCTCTATTCTCGCAAGAGTCTTTCCGAAATCCTCTATCATATGCTCCCCGCCAAAAGCAGATTGGAACAGCAGCTTCACAAAGTCCTGCGGCATGGCTTCCCTGTGGCTCTCGGCATAGGAGAGCAAAAACTCCTCAAGCTCTCTCATCCACAAATTTTGTCGCGATGACGTCCACACCCGTCCCCGCCACGTCCGGTACCACCACGTCGCCTATACTGACGGGGGCCTTGATGCTCGCCTTCCTTATTTCCTCCATGCAGGAGAAGATCTTCGCCTTCGGCACGTCCTTTCTTGTGCGGACCGGGACCACGGGTTCGGCCCCGCCTATTACTGAAACGGTAGAGGTCACTGTCCTCTCCGGGGAGGTGACCTCCTTCCTCCCGTAGTCCTCTCCCCTCTTGCAGGTATTTCCGGAGACAGAGACGACCTGCCCATTTGCGTCTGTCTCAACTTTCAGCGCGCAGCCCAGAGGGCAGCCTATACAGGTAAGTTCCGTAAGGGGCATTCAACTTCCTCCTTTACTCAGCCCAGATCTCAACACAGTCTTCAGAGCCGGTAAACCACTCTCTTTTAAGCTTTACCTGCTCCATCTCGCCGGGGGCCATGACGGGTCTCTTTCTGTTTATTCTCTCCTCCCCGCCTATCAGCACCCTTATCCTGCCGTTTCTGATATTGTCCCGCACCCTAAAGCGCACGGTCAGGCTCTCTCCCATTCTCTCAGGGGAGAGCTTTACCGGTACGGTATACCTTGCCATCCCCATCGGCTTTATCGGGATCTCGTTTTCTCCCTGCGGCCTCTGCCCAAGGACAAAGCGGGCGGCGTTTCTTCCGGCCTCACCGGCCTCCTCGCTCACATAGTCCACAAGGTCGTGGACGTGCAGGACGTTCCCGCAGGCGAAGACCCCGGGGATGCTGGTCTCTAAGCTCTCGTTTACAGCCGGCCCGTTTGTCACATTCGAGATCTCAACGCCTATTGCCCTAGAGAGCTCGTTTTCAGGTATCAGCCCGACGGAGAGCAGGAGGGTGTCGCAGGAGATATCCTCCTCTGTCCCGGGGATGGGCTTCATAGAGCTGTCCACCTCTGCGATGGTCACGCCCTCCACACGGTTTTTGCCCCTAATGTCGGTAACGGTATGGGAGAGTTTCAGCGGTATGCCGTAGTCGTTTAAACATTGGACGATATTTCTCTTTAGCCCGCCGGAATACGGCATGATCTCCGCAACGCACTTTACCCTAGCGCCCTCAAGCGTCATGCGCCTGGCCATTATAAGTCCTATGTCCCCGCTGCCGAGGATGACAACCTCTCTGCCGGGAAGATAGCCCTCCCTGTTTACAAGCCTCTGCGCGGTTCCGGCAGAGAATATTCCCGCGGGGCGGGTGCCGGGCGTGTTTAGCCCCCCGCGGGGCCTCTCCCTGCAGCCCATAGAGAGGACCACGGCCTTTGCGGCTATCTCTGAAAGCCCGTCCTCCCTGCTTACGAAGGTGACGACATTCCCGTCCCCCTCCCGCCTTAAATCCACTACCGTCGCGCCAAGCTTATGCTCTATGCCGAGAGCGGCAGCTTTCTCTATAAACCGCGCGGCGTACTCCGGCCCGGTCAGCTCCTCGTTAAACGTATGGAGGCCGAAGCCATTATGGATGCACTGGTTTAGGATTCCGCCGAGTTCCGCCTCTCGCTCCAGTATCAGCACGTCAGAAACCCCGGCCTCTTTCGCGGCTATTGCCGCGGCAAGCCCCGCGGGGCCGCCGCCTATTATCACGATGTCGCGCCTCATTTTATCTCCTCCCCCCTGATCTTGGAGACCACAATCTCAGAGCCGGGCCCGTTCTTCCTGATCTCTGAGAGATCCTCCCCCAGCTCTCTTGAGAGTATCTGCATCACCCTGGGAGAGCAGAAGCCGCCCTGGCACCTGCCCATTCCCGCGCGCGTGCGGCGCTTTACGCCGTCTAAGGTCCTTGCGCCAAGCGGTCTGCGGATGGCGTCTAGGATCTCCCCCTCAGAGATCTCCTCGCACCGGCAGATAATGCTGCCATAGGCGGGGTTTGTGCGGATCATCTCGGCGCGCTTTTCGGTCGGCATCTCCTTGAGCTTCGGAACGGCCTTTCTCTCTTTTATGAAGTTCTCATTTTCCCCAAGGCCCAGTTTTTGGGAGACAAGCCCGGCGACATACTCCCCGATGGCGGGGGCAGAGGAGAGCCCCGGAGACTCTATCCCCGCGGCGTCAAAGAAGCCGGGGGCAGCCTCCCCTATTATGAAGTCGTCCCCCTCCTCGTGCGCGCGAAGCCCGGCGAAGGAGGTGATGACCTGTCTTAGCGGGACGTTCTTGACGGCGAGGCCGGACTTTTCTCCAAGCTCATTGATTCCCCAGGAGGTGACTGCCGTCCCCTCACGGTCCTCCACGTCAAGCGCGGTGGGACCGACCAAGAGGTTCCCGTGCACCGTGGGTGAGACCAGGACGCCCTTGCCCAGCTTGCTTGGAAGCTGGAATACGGTATGCCCAACATGGCCCCCCGCTGTCTTGTCTAGGAGCATATACTCCCCCTTTCTGGGGGTTATGCTGATTTTCTTCTCAGATACTGCGTTGTGGAACCTGTCCGCGAAGACGCCGGCGGCGTTTACCACTGTCTTTGTAAGATAGGTCTCGTCTCCGGTCTCCACCTCCCAGCCCATGGGGGTGTGCCTGACAGCCGTGACCTCTTTGCCCAAGCCAAACTCCACGCCGTTTACGGCGGCGTTTTCGGCCATGCCGATACACAGCTCGAACGGGCAGATTATGGCGGAGGTCTCGGCAAAGAGCGCACCGCACGCGGTATCAGAGAGGTTCGGCTCTATCTCCCTGGCCTCATCCCCTGTGAGGAGCTTTAGCCCCGAGACCCCGTTTTTTATCCCTCTGTCATAGAGCTCCTCAAGTTTCGGGAGGTCATTTTCAGAGGTGCAGACCACCAGCGCGCCTATCCTCTTATATGGTACGTCCAGCTCTTTGGAGAGCGCCTCCATCATATTGGAGCCCAGGACGTTGAACTTCGCCTTCAGGCTGCCCGGCGCTGCGTCAAACCCCGCATGTACTATGGCTGAATTCGCCTTGCTTGTGCCCTCGCAGATGTCGGACTGCCTGTCTAAGACGAGGAATTTTCCCCGCTTTTTGGAAAGCCAGCGGGCCACGGCGCAGCCAGTCACGCCGGCGCCTATGATAACCGCATCAAACTCTCTCATACAAAAACCTCTTTCCGTTTTGCTTCCGGGCATAGAATACCACAAAAAGCCGGTTTTCGCAAGTCAAAAATCCTTGACATCGGGACTTAAATTTGGGAAAATAGGGAAAACGCTGAAAAGGGGAGATTTTAGTGAAGGCTCTTGTCGGAATAGATTTGGGGACGTCTGCGACAAAGACCGTTCTCTTTGATTTAAAGGGAAATGTCATCGCTTCAGAGAGCAGGGAATATCCCATGGTCCAGGAGAAAAACGGCTGGGCAGAGCAGGACCCGGAGCTCTGGTGGCAGGCCGCAAAGGAGACGATAGGCGGGGTAATCTCCAAAAGCGGGATAGATAGCGGAGACATAGCGGGCGTCGGGCTCTCCGGGCAGATGCACGGGCTGGTGATGCTTGACAGGGACGGGAAGGTTTTGCGGCCCGCCATACTCTGGTGCGACCAGCGCACAGGGGAGGAGGCCGCGGAGCTTACGGAAATTATCGGTGCTAAGAGGCTTATCGACATAACGGCCAACCCCGCCATGACGGGATTTACCGCCGCCAAGATCCTCTGGGTGAGAAAGCATGAGCCTGAAATCTATGAAAAATGCGCGCATATCCTCCTGCCAAAGGATTACCTGAGATATAAGCTCACCGGAGAGTTCGCCACAGAGGTCTCTGACGCGTCCGGAATGCAGCTGCTCGACATCAAGAACAGGCGGTTTAGCAGGGAGATTCTGGATTTGCTGGACATAGACCCCGCGCTCCTCGCCAGGGTATACGAGTCGCCTGAGATCACAGGGGAGATAAGCTCTGCGGCGGCCGCTGCCACCGGCCTTAGGCCCGGGACGCCTGTATCGGGCGGGGGCGGGGATAACGCCTGCGCCGCCGTGGGTACCGGCGTCGTGCGGGAGGGCAGGGCCTTTACCACCATCGGGAGTTCCGGCGTGGTATATGCCCATACCAAGGAGATGCATTTGGACCCCAAAGGTAGGGTTCACACCTTCTGCTGCGCCGTGCCGGGGGCATGGCATGTCATGGGCGTAACCCAGGGGGCAGGCCTCTCTCTTAAGTGGTTTAGGGATGAGTTCTGCGGGGAGGAGAAAGCCCTTGCCAAAACCCGCGGGGAGGATGTCTACAATATAATGGACGCCGAGGCGGAGGAATCCCCGATAGGTGCGAACCGCCTTATCTACCTGCCGTACCTCATGGGAGAGCGCACGCCTCATCTGGACCCGGACTGCAGGGGAGTATTCTTCGGGCTCTCAGCCATGCACAGGCGGCGGGACCTGATCAGGGCGGTGATGGAGGGCGTGACCTATTCTCTTCTCGACTGCCTGAATATCTTAAGAGAGATGGGCGTAACCCCCTCTGAGATGCTGGCCTGCGGTGGCGGAGGCAGCTCTCCTATGTGGAGGCAAATGCTCTCTGACGTGTTCGAGCTGCCGGTGCGCACCCCGGTCTCCAAGGAGGGACCGGCGCTCGGCGCGGCAATCCTAGCGGGGGTCGGCGCAGGAATCTACTCCTCCGTGGAGGAGGGCTGCGACGCTGCGGTGCGCTATAATCCCGCGCAGGAGCCAAGAGGGGAGAACTTCGCGAAGTACAGGGAGGTATATAGGCTCTACACGAAACTCTATCCCGCACTTAAAACCAGTTTTGGAGAGCTCTCTAAACTCTCGGTTTGAGAAAAAATTTTGCTTGAAATTTTCGCGTGAGTAATCTATAATAATAGCAGGCCTGAAGGTCGTGAATAGCGGACGGAGTTTTCTCCGCCCGCCGTTTGCCGCGAATTTTTACTTCTCTCGGCTTGGGGTGAGAGTGATGAAAAAGTTTTCTCGAACTTTTTTGGACGGAGAAAAACCCAAATCTTTTTTTACTTCTCTCGGCTTGGGGTGAGAGCGATGGAAAAATTTCC
>CAZRQD010000050.1:0-7021 GCA_964602365.1 uncultured Acutalibacter sp.
TCTTGAAAAATATTCAGGACGAAATCAAGAGGAGAAGGACATTCGCGATAATCTCGCACCCGGATGCGGGAAAGACAACGCTTACGGAAAAACTCCTGCTTTACGGCGGGGCAATCGCACTAGCGGGGATGGTAAAGGGAAAGAGGAATTCCCGCCATGCCGTCTCTGACTGGATGGAGATAGAAAAACAGCGCGGGATCTCCGTAACCTCCTCCGTAATGCAATTTGAATACGACGGCTATTGCGTAAACATACTCGATACCCCCGGCCACCAGGACTTTTCAGAGGATACCTACCGCACACTTATGGCCGCGGATTCGGCGGTTATGGTGATTGACGCGGCGAAGGGCGTTGAGGAGCAGACAAGAAAACTCTTCAAGGTCTGCGTTATGCGCAATATCCCTATCTTCACCTTTATAAACAAGCTGGACAGGGATTCCAGAAGCCCGTATGATCTCTTGGATGAGATAGAAAAGGAGCTGGGTATAGGGACATACCCGATGAACTGGCCAATAGGCTCTGGAAGAGATTTTAAGGGAGTGTACGACAGAAACACGAAACGGGTCCTCGTCTACACCCCGCAGGCGGAAAACGCAGGAAGGCGGGAGGTGGAACAGACAGAATTCTCTCTTGAAGACAGAAAGCTAAGGTCATGGCTGGGAGAATATCTGTATTCCACACTTCTTGAGGATGTGGAGTTAAACGACGGCGCGGGGTATGAGTTCGACAGGGACAAAATACTTAGCGGCAAACTCTCCCCGGTCTTTTTTGGCTCGGCGCTCACTAATTTTGGGGTAGAGCCGTTTTTGAAGGAGTTTTTGCGCCTGACCCCGCCGCCCTTGCCGAGATCCTCAGAGGGCGGAGATGTTGACCCCTTTGATGAGAGATTCTCCGCGTTTGTTTTCAAAATCCAGGCCAATATGAACAGGGCCCACAGGGACCGCCTTGCCTTTATGAGGATCTGCAGCGGGAAGTTTGAAAAGAACATGGAGGTGGAGCATAAGCAGGGAGGGAGAACAATACGGCTCTCTCAGCCGCAGCAGCTGATGGCGCAGAACCGGGAGATAATAGAGGAGGCCTATGCCGGAGATGTAATAGGCGTATTTGACCCGGGAATTTTCTCCATCGGGGATACGGTCTGTTCCCCCGGGGAGGATATAGTCTTTAAGGGCATCCCCACCTTCGCGCCTGAGATATTCAGCCTTGTCCGCCAGAAAGATACCATGAAGCGCAAGCAGTTCGTAAAGGGAATAGAGCAGATAGCCGAGGAGGGCGCGATACAGATCTTCAGAGAGATAGCCTCCGGGATGGAGGAAGTGATAGTGGGGGTAGTCGGCTCTCTGCAGTTTGACGTCTTCAAATACCGCATGGAGAACGAGTACAATGTGGAGGTGCTGATGAAAACCCTTCCATACTCTTATATCCGCTGGATAGATAACAGGGACATTGATTTAAATCGGCTGAACCTCACCTCTGACACAAGAAAGGTAGAGGACATGCGGGGGCGGTACCTGCTGCTCTTTGCCAACCAATGGAGCATAGACTGGGCGGTGGAGCATAACAGCGGGCTGCTGCTGTCAGAATTTAACGAAAACTGAGGAACTGAGGTGGTATCTATGGAAGAAAAACACAGGCTGCCTAGCTGGGTTTTGCCGGCTCTTATATGTCTCACCCTTTGCTTTATCTGGGGAAATTCCCTGATGCCCGCCAGGATATCCGCGGAAATCAGCAATTGGTTTAGGGAAATCATAAATAAAATTCTCTGGTTTTTGCCGGGAGGGGCAGAACTTGAGGGTGACGGGATTCTCAGGAAGATAGCCCATGCCTCAGAGTTCGCTCTCCTAGGCGCAGAGCTGACTGCCTGGCGGGTAAAAGAAATCTCCAAAATTTCCGATGCCCTTTTGGGAGGAATCCTTGCCGCACTGACTGACGAGACTATTCAGCTGTTTGTCGCGGGCAGAAGCGGAGAGGTGAGGGACGTCCTCATAGATACCGCAGGCGTGGTCCTTGGGTGCGCGGTAGTGCTGGTCGTTCGCAGGGTCCGCGCAAAAAGGCGGGCAGGATAAAAAACTCCGCCGCGCGGCCTGCTTGCTTTGCGGCGGGTTTAAACTTACAGGATTATCTCTCCGTCCACAGTGCCGGGCAGCCCCGCGGCGTTTGCCTCATCTGTATCCACATGCATGGCAAGGGCAAATTTTGGGCTTACACGGCAGACCACGTCGCCAAAGATGAGTGCGCGCCCGTTATAATCCACCTTGACGCTGACTATCTGGTCATTGGTGACGCCGGCCTCCTCTGCCTGCTCCGGCGTGAAGTGGATATGTCTCTCCGCGGCGATAACGCCCTTTTCAAGCTCCACCTCGCCTGCGGGCCCCTTCAGCACGCACCCGGGGGTGCCCTCAAGATCTCCGGATTCCCTTATGGGTACGGAAATACCGAGCTTTCTGGCATCCGTGAGGGAGATCTCAACTTGGGTCTCCGCTCTCGTTGGTCCCAGGACGGACATACTCATAGAGCCCTTGGGACCGATTACTTCAACCTTCTCCTCACATGCGAACTGCCCCGGCTGGGAGAGAATCTTTTTGCAGGTCAGCTGGTGGCCGGGTCCGAATAGAGTTTCCAGGTCCTTTTCACATAAATGGACATGGTGGGCAGAAGTCTCTACCATTACTTTCATTGTAAATTCCTCCTTATGAAGATAAAGTCTCTAAGGGTATTCTACTACCAGGGGTGAGAAATATCAATAATTTTCTGAACCTTTTTTGTGGTGCCGAAAAAGGCGCTTAAGAGAAAGAGCCGCCAGAAACTGACGGCCCTGTCTTAAAGCTTGACTTACGCCCAGCGAACCGTGGTCATCTTCGGCTCGAATGTAATGGAGCGTTTGAGAACGTCGCAGGCCTTTACCAGTCCTTCGTTCTTACTCATCAGGCTGTCCTCATGCTCGATGGACAAGACATAGTCATAGCCGACCATCCTAAGCTGAGAGACAAAATCCTTCCAGAATGCCTCATCATGGCCGTAGCCGATGCTGCGGAAAATCCAGGAGCGGTGGATCTCGTCGGTATACGGACGGGTGTCAAGATTTCCGTCTATGGGGGAGTTGATGGGGTCGATCTTCGTATCCTTGGCGTGGACGTGGAATATGGCCTCACCGCCAAGCTCTCTTATGACCTTAATGGGGTCCATTCCCTGCCAGATGAGATGGCTTGGGTCCAGGTTCGCGCCGATTTCAGGCCCCACGGCTGCGCGCAGCTTCTTTAAAGTATAGGTGTTGTAAACGCAGAAGCCCTGGTGCATCTCCAAACCGATCTTGTTGACCCCGTGGGATTTCGCAAAGGCAACAAAATTCTTCCAGTATGGTATGAGAACCTCGTTCCACTGCCATTCAAGGATCTGCAGATAATCAGGCGGCCAGGCGCAGACTACCCAGTTTGGATTTTTTGAATCCTCACAGTCACCCGGGCAGCCTGAAAAACAGTTGATCTGGTGAATTCCCAGCTTTTCCGCCATCAAGACGGCGTCGTGCATGTCGTCGTCAAACAGCTTTGCGATGGCCTTGTTTGGATGGATTGGATTCCCGTGGCAGCTAAGCGCACTGATCTCAAGCCCGGATTCCTCGATGGTCTGGACGAACTCCTCAAATTTCGCCTCGTCATGCAGAAGCACACCCGGGTCGCAGTGGTCTTTGCCCGGATACCCTCCGCAGCCGATCTCAACCATCTGTGCCCCAAGCGACTTAAAATACGCCAAGGCTTCCTTTAACGGGGTCTCGCCAATTACGTTGGTAAGTATTCCCAGCTTCATAAAAAAACACTCCTTCTTTTTTCTTAGGATGAGATTCCTTAAAAAGAGCATCCCCTCACCCCAAAGTATCTGTACGGTACAATTATATATGTGAGAGGCCAAAATTGCAATGCTGAAAGCGAAATTTGCCCCGAAAATTTACTTTTTCGAAATTCGTGAAATCTTTAAAAAAGGTCTTGATTTTTTCCGGCGTTTCGGTTATAATCATCTCGCCAGTAGAGATGGAGAGGTATTCTAATGGTAAGGAGCCACATTGGAAATGTGGTGTGCCGCAAGGCATTGTGCGTTCGAGTCGCATCCTCTCCGCCAGAGCGTCGGTTACCCGGCGCTCTATCTTTTGCTGTGCCAGCAAAAAAACTGAAATGGAAGTGGGCCCCTTGGCAGGAGATATTATACACATACCGTCGCATATCGAGATACGCGGGGGAAGGGTGCATAACCTGAAAAACATAGATCTGGATATTCCGCTAAACCGGATCGTCGGTATCGCGGGGGTTTCCGGCTCTGGCAAATCCTCGCTTGCGCTGGGAATTCTTTACGCGGAGGGTTCCAGAAGATATTTGGAGTCCCTCTCAACCTACACAAGGAGGCGCATGACCGGCGCCGCTGCCGCGGATGTGGACGAGGTCCTCTATGTTCCCGCATCTCTCGCCCTTCATCAGCGCCCTGCGCTACCAGGGATAAGATCGACCTTTGGGACAGCGACAGAGCTCCTAAACAGTCTTAGGCTGATGTTCTCCCGCTTGGCCTCGCACCGCTGTCCAAACGGCCACTATGTCCCGCCGACGCTGAATGTCGCCGCGGAGAAGGACATTTTCTGTCCAATCTGCGGGGAGCTTGTCATGCCTCCAAGTGCGGAAGAGCTCTCCTTTAACAGCACCGGTGCGTGCAAATGCTGTGACGGTACCGGAACTGTCAGGGTGGTGGACGAGAGTACGCTTGTACCTGATGAAAACCTTTCCATAGACGAAGGCGCTGTCGCTCCGTGGCAGACGCTGATGTGGTCGCTTATGAAGGATATAGCGAGAGAGATGGGCGTGCGGACGGATATCCCTTTTAAGGACCTGACAGACAGAGAAAAGGAGATTGTTTTCCACGGCCCTGCGGTCAAGAAGAATATCATCTATCAGAACAAGACTAGCGGGGCAATGGGAGATATGGACTTTACCTATTTCAACGCGACCTATACGGTGGAAAACGCCCTTTCCAAAGTGAAGGATGAGAAGGGCATGAAGCGCGTGGAGAAATTCTTACGCACAAGCATATGCCCAGATTGTGGCGGGACAAGGCTTTCCGAAAGGGCGAGAGGTCCAAGAATCCGCGGGATCTCTCTGGCGGATGCATGCAAGATGAACCTTGCGGACCTGGTGGAGTGGGTCAAAGGTGTGCCTGCCTCCTTGCCTGAGGAGATGCGGCCAATGGCGGGCAGCATCTGCGAATCTTTCCTCCACACGGCTAAACGTCTGATGGACTTAGGGCTGTCATATCTCACCTTGGACCGGGAATCCTCCACACTGTCCACAGGAGAGCGTCAGCGCGTTCAGCTGGCGCGCGCCGTCAGAAACCGCTCGACCGGCGTGCTGTACGTCCTTGACGAGCCAACCATAGGCCTGCATCCCGCAAATATTCAGGGCGTCACCGGCGTGATGGAGGATCTGATAGCGGACGGCAATTCCATTATCCTTGTGGATCATGATACAAATATTCTCAGCAAGGCAGACTGGATTATTGAGATGGGACCCGGCGCAGGGGAGAAGGGCGGTACCGTGATAGCAGAGGGAACTGTCCCGGAAATCGAAAATAACCGGGTCTCAAAAATTGGCAGGTTTCTCTCAGGAACAGTGAACATGTCAGTGAGGCAGAGGGCGGATAAAAAGACGATGTTTGACCTCGGGAAGATCCACATGGAGACGGCTGAAATACATACCGTTAAACCCCTTATTGTGGATATTCCAAAGGGCAGGCTGACCGTCGTGACGGGAGTTTCTGGCTCGGGAAAGACCACAATGGTTCTGGAAAGTCTGGTCCCCGGGATAGAAAAACATAACGACGGAGCAAAAATGCCGGAGCATGTGAGAGAGATCGATGCCTGCGGAATACGTCATGTCAAGCTGATTGATGCTACCCCCATAGGGATCAATGTGCGCTCCACCGTGGCCACCTATGCCGATGTCCACGACGAATTGAGAAAGGTTTTCGCAAAAACACCCCAGGCCAAAGAACACGGATTAAAAGCCGGGGATTTCTCATACAATACCGGGAATCTCCGCTGTCCGGTATGCGACGGCACAGGCTCTATAAGCCTTGACGTTCAGTTTCTTCCTGATGTCAATATCCCCTGCCCCCAGTGCCATGGATCGCGGTACGCTAAGGAGGCGTATCAGATTAAGCGGTATAAAAAAGGCGGAGATAAGGAGGGATATTCTCTGCCAGAACTCATGGACATGAGCGTAGAGGAGGCAATCACAGCCTGCGGGGACATCCCCGTGGTTAAAAGAAGGCTTAAAATCCTTAAAGAACTGGGACTTGGATATCTCACCCTTGGAGAGGAGACACCCAGCCTGTCAGGCGGAGAGGCTCAGCGGCTAAAACTCGCCAGCGAGATGGGAAGAGGGCAGGAGGATTCTTTATTTATCTTTGACGAGCCGACTATCGGGCTGCACCCCCTTGACGTGCAGACGCTTTTGCAGGTTTTTGATTCTCTTACCGGGAGCGGCGCGACCGTAATCGTAATAGAGCATGACCTTGACGTTATCAGAAACGCTGACTATATAATAGACATGGGTCCGGGCGGGGGAGAAAAGGGCGGCGAAATTGTGGCCTGCGGAACTCCTGAGGAGATCTCTGCGAACAGAAACAGCGTCACAGGCAGTTTTATTTATTGAGCGGGAGAAAGTAAAAATTAATAAAAATCACATTCTCGTCACTTTTATGAAAAATTTGGCCTCCCGCTTGACAATGCATGCTAACGTCTATATAATCGACCTTAGAATTTATTATCTGAAGGAGGATCGTATATGGAGATCCATTATACGCCAAAAGGAGTTTGCTCTCGCCAAATTGACGTAGTTGTGGAGGATGGCCTAATTAAGAGCGTCAAATTCACCGGTGGCTGCAGCGGCAATACCCAGGGAGTGGCCGCTCTCGCGGTGGGGCTGACCCCGCAGCAGTACATCGACAGGTGCAAGGGCATCAATTGCGGAAATAAGGGCACTTC
>CAZRQD010000051.1:0-7006 GCA_964602365.1 uncultured Acutalibacter sp.
GTAAGAATTGAGCATATTACCCCCCCCCGCTGATTTTTGGCGGGGGGTTATTTACTGGCAGTGAAAAAAGCCGGGCAGCAACAGCCTGGCTTTTCTCATGTGAAGGTTATCTCATTCACCGCAAATCATTTCAAAGGTATAGGAGCCAAGCTCTTTTCTCACGTCCTCAGATATCCTCTCGTATATACCGTGCAGGCGGCAGAGCGCGCGGCCGCAGTTGTAATCGGGATTTTGGCAGCGGGAAAGCATATACGGACCCTCCACAGATTCTATCACTTCCAGGAGGGTGATCTCCCCCGCGCTTCTGGCAAGAGCATACCCGCCCTTTGCCCCTTTAAAGGAGACAAGCAACCCTTCTGAGACGAGACCCCTGAGAATCTTTACGCAAAACCTAAGCGGTACCCCGATTTTCTCTGAGAGAGTTCCCGCGTCCCACCGCTCCGGGTGTTCAGCCAAGTATTCCACTATGCGAACGGCATAGTCCGCCTCAAGCGTCATTACCATGTCGTCTATCTCCCCTCTCAGTCCAGGAAATCCTTAAGCTTCTTGCTGCGGCTGGGGTGGCGGAGTTTTCTAAGGGCCTTAGCCTCTATCTGCCTAATTCTCTCGCGAGTGACGTTAAACTCCTTCCCCACCTCTTCAAGTGTGCGGGAACAGCCGTCATCCAATCCAAAACGCAATCTAAGAACCTTCTCCTCCCTGGGGGTGAGAGTGCCGAGAACTTCGTCCAAAGTCTCCTTTAAGAGGGTATGGGAGGCGACATCCGCCGGGGCGGGAGCATCCTGATCCTCGATAAAATCTCCCAGATGGCTGTCCTCCTCCTCGCCAATAGGCGTCTCCATGGAAACAGGCTCCTGCGCAACGCGCATGATCTCCCTGACCTTTTCAACCGGCATGTCCAACTCCTCGGCTATCTCGTTTGGGGTAGGTTCCCTGCCGTTTACATGCAAAAGGACGCTTTGCGCCTTTTTTACCTTGTTTATTGTCTCCACCATATGCACTGGTATGCGGATTGTTCTTGCCTGGTCGGCGATGGCGCGGGTTATTGCCTGACGAATCCACCATGTGGCATAGGTTGAAAATTTGAATCCTTTTGTATAGTCAAACTTCTCCACGGCCTTTATCAGACCGAGGTTGCCTTCCTGGATGAGGTCGAGAAACTGCATCCCGCGGCCCAAATACCTCTTGGCTATGCTTACGACAAGTCTCAGGTTTGCCTCTGAAAGCCGCTTTTTCGCGGCCTCATCGCCCTGGCTGACCTTCATGGCGAGTTCCACCTCTTCCTCCTGGGTAAGCAGAGGAACCCTGCCTATCTCCTTGAGGTAGACCTTGACAGGGTCGTCTATGGATATACCGTCTGCGTCAAGACTGGTATCCGCGGTCTCTGTCGTGCCGGACTCCTTGGCGATCTCCTCTTCATCAAGCTGGAGGTCTGTAAAGTCATCATCTACTATCTCCACCCCCTGGCTCTCAAGGGAGTCGTAAAATTTCTCGATGTGGTCAGGGTCAACCTCCATCTCCCCAATGGCGTCCAAAATCTCCTTTGTAGAGAGCTGCCCCTTGGATTTTCCCAGCTCCATAAGCTCCTTTTCTACGGTCTTCTTGTCCTGCTTTTCCATAGTTAGCCATCCCTTCCGCCTTTTGGGCATATAATACTGTCTGACTTTGAACTATGACTTGCTTTTTTTCAGATTTCCCAGATACTCCGTCAGGTCCTCTTTGGAGGACTGCTTTATCTTTTCCGGGTTTGTAAAATCCCCCTCGTTTTTTATGATGCTTGAAAATTTCTTCACATCCTCCCAGCTTGGAGAAGCAAAATCAGTAAAATTAACGATTCTTGTGAGCTCGGAAATATCTTCAGCGGAAAGCTCTTCAGAAAGAGTAGTGATTGAAACTGTCCCTTGGGAACATTTCTTTAGCAAGATTCCATATACTCTCTGCCCCCACTCAGTGACAAAATCCTCGGGCTGAATTTCCTTCTCTAGTTCCTCCCAGTTTTCGGGGTTCATAAACAGATATGATATTATACCCTCTTCAGCAGATGCCTGCCTAGGATACCTGACCTTTTCCCGGTTAACAGAGGAATCCGCCATTATCACCCTCTGCTGAGCCCTTATCTCATCGCGTCTTAATTTTCTGCTAAGCCTCTCCCCCGCCTTTTTTGCTGCGGTGATAATGCTCTCCTTACTCACACCCGTCTCGTCAGAGAGTTTACCGGAATATATATCCCTCTCTATTTCACCCATCTGGGCCAGCACGTCCTGTACCGCCTCTGAGAGATACCTGGATTTTCCGTCCTCCGTCTGCAAGTCGTATTTAGACCTTATCTTCTCAAGCGAGTATTCGGTATCATTTTCGCTTGACTTTAAAAGCTGTTTAAATCTTGCCGCCCCATCCTCACCATGAGAACGGATAAAACCGTCCGGGTCCTTACCTCCCGGGACGGTTACAACTCTTACCCTTAACCCGACCCCTTTTAGTATTGGTATTGCCCTCTCCGTGGCGCGCCTTCCCGCCTCATCGGCGTCATAGCATATTACCACGTCGTCGGCATACCTTTTTATTATCCTTGCCTGCTCCTCAGTAAGAGAGGTGCCAAGTGATGCGATCGCATTTGTAAACCCAGCCTCATGAAGAGCTATCACGTCCATATACCCCTCGGCAAGTATGAGCTCTCTCGTGCCGGAATTTTTTGCAAGATTTAGCGCGAATAGCTCACCACTCTTATGATATACATCTGTCTCAGAGGTGTTTATATATTTCGGCTTTTCATCACCAAGCACTCTCCCTCCAAAGGCTATGACATTTCCCCTGAGATCAAAGATTGGAAACATCACCCTTCCGCGGTAGCGGTCGCATAGATTCCCATTCGATGATCTTCGCACGAGATCTGCGGCCTGCAGTTCTGCTTCAGAGTATCCGAGATTTTCAAGGTGCTCAATGAGCTCTGAGCCATTATTGGGAGCATACCCCAGCCCGAAACGCTTTATGGTGGCGTTGCTCAGCCCGCGCGATCTCAAATATCTAAGTCCTGCCGCACCTTCAGTTTTAGAAAGCATGCTGAAGTAAAATCTTCCTGCCTCACGGTTCATTTCAAGTATTCTTGTCTTGAGCCTTGCCCTGCCGTCATCAGGCCTTTCCTCGGGGATCTGCAGACCCGCCCTCTGGGCTAGCCAATGCACAGCGTCCGTAAAAGCGAGATGTTCAGCCTCCATCACAAACTGAATGACACCTCCGCCCTTGTGACAACCGTAGCAGTAGAACGAGTTGCTCTCGGGGTATACGGTAAAAGACGGTGTTTTTTCATTATGAAATGGGCAAAGCCCCAGTAGAGTCCTCCCATGCCGTTTCAGCTGAACGTAGGCTGGCGCTATCTCCTCTATTGGGCTGTACTCCTCCAGTCTCTGCAAAAAATAAGATGGAAACGGCAAAAGACTCCCCTCTCTTTTGAACTTTTCTCATGGCACAGCAAATCAATCAATTAACTCTTGATTTTTCCGTAAAATTAACTGCGCTTTTAAATCATTATATGCCGGGGCTCCAGAACCTTGGAACAAAGAGGTTCTCAAAAACGGTCACGGCATAGTGGTCCGTCATCCCTGCAACATAGTCAGCGGCGGCACGTTCGGCCCCATCCTGTTCTGCAATCTTCCTCATATAGTCAGGTAATTTATCGGGATTGCTAAAATACCCAAAAAGGCTCCCCACAATATAAGGTACCTTGCGCTCTTCACCCTTTGCCTTCTCATTTACATACACGGACTCAAAGAGAAAATTACCCAGAGCTTCATATGCCTTAAATGTATTCTCATCCATTGAGATTATCCCATCCCTGCTATTTGAGACGATTGAACGGATAAGAGTGGTTATGCGCTCAGTTTTGGAATGTCCAAGAACATTGGTAATGCTGCTTGGAATTTCCTCTTCCCTCAAAATTCCAGCCCTGATGGCATCGTCTATATCATGGTTAAAATACGCAATCTTGTCCGCCCAACGGATGATTCTGCCCTCGGCGGTTGCAGCCTCCTCACCTGTAGTATGGCAAAGTACGCCATTTCTGACTTCCCATGTGAGGTTCAGCCCATGTCCCTCTTTCTCCAGTTTCTCTATTACCCGAACGCTCTGTTCATAGTGATGAAAGCCTACCAACTCATCCAAGGCTCTCTCGCCAGCATGGCCAAACGGAGTATGTCCCAGATCATGGGCAAGGGAAACAGCCTCGGTCAGGTCCTCGTTCAATTTAAGAGCTCTCGCTATGGTGCGGGCTATTTGAGAGACCTCAAGCGTGTGGGTAAGTCGGGTCCTGTAATGGTCACCCTCTGGCGCTAAAAATACCTGCGTCTTATGCTTTAACCTCCTAAACGACTTACAGTGAACGACCCTGTCCCGATCTCTCTGATATGGCGTGCGGAGATCGTCATCTTCCTCATATCGCTCCCTGCCGCGAGTCTCATCTGAAAAAGATGCGTAAGGCGAAAATATCATATGCTCTGTTTTCTGGATTTCATCGCGAATGGTCAAAAGAGCACCTCCAATAGCACCTCAGCACTCAAAGAAGTCTTTTCCCTCTTTTTCAAAAATTATCTCTTTTCCTGCAATATTTGAAAGCCTCTCAATAAGCCCCTCTAACTTTTCCTCGGGAAAATGAAAATGAATGACAATTTTATCGGTAAATTCGCTGACATCTACCCCTCCGCCAAGTTCAGTAATGGAAGACTGAAATTTATTGAAAAGACTGTAGTCACAACTGACGCGCAGAAGCAGACATTCCTCCAGAGGTATTTTAACCGCGGCTGATATGCCGATAGTTGCTGTGCGGGAATAGGCCCTTGCAAGCCCTCCCCCGCCAAGCAAGATTCCCCCAAAATAGCGGGTAGCCACAACCGCGACATCAGTGAGCTCCTCTTTTTTTAGCACCTCAAGCATAGGAACTCCCGCCGTGCCCTGAGGCTCCCCATCATCAGAATATCTCTGGACGCCAGAGCGAAGAATATAGGCGTAACAGTTGTGCGAGGCGTCCCAAAACCGAGAACGCAGCGATGATATAAAATCTAAGGCCTCTCCTTCAGTTTTAACAGGCTGGCAAGTTGCAATAAAACGGGAACGTTTCTCGGTAAATTCCGCTGTACCTCGGTCCCTAACAGAAAAATAGCGCACAGTGGTCACCTTCAGAACAAAAAGCCGACGCATCTGCGCCGGTTTGGATTCGCTTACTTTTTCCCCTGCAGGCCGTAGCGCTTGTTGAACATATCGACACGGCCGCTGGTGTCCACAAGCTTCTGCTTACCCGTGAAGAACGGATGGCACTTGGAACATATCTCGACGCGGATGTCCTTCTTCGTGGAGCGGGTCTTGATAACATTTCCGCACGCACAGGTGATGGTGGTCTCCTGATAATCGGGATGTATACCTTTCTTCATTCCTATTTCACCTCTCTAAAGGGGATTATTTACTGATGCGATGATCATTATACAACACAAAATCTAAATTTGCAATAACTTATAAAAATTTTCCCGCCATTTTGTGCGAAAAAGAACCTGCCCATAGGATTTCATGCGGAATTTAGTTTTCATTTCACTGACTGGCCAAATAGGTTATGTACTCTTCAACACATAGAGACCGCTGCTGCATTGCCACAGCGTTCTCGGCCCCGACATAACGGATAACGCGGAGATCCGGCTGCATACCTGTGGCATCCTGCTTAAATTCAGGATAGCGGAAACAAAAACCGTATTTTTCCATGTTCGCCTTAAGCCAAGAGCAAGTGCGGGATTCAGGAAAGGACTCAAGGTCCGCATCAAGGCGCAGACAAAGCCCCGTCTGAAAATCGCTCTCTCCCGGTTCGGGAACAGTCTCGGACGCTTTTGCCCTCGCCATCACGACTGTAAGTCCGTCACGCTCCATCAGGGTTTTCGTTTCGCTCTCAAAACGCCTTTTTTGATCATCGGCAGATACATATCCCTCCACAAAGGCAAGTTTCAAACCGTCCTCCTCCGCCTCAGCACAGAGAGAGTTAAGAGCGGGAACTATTCTAGAATCCACGCTAACGCCTTGAGTTTCCTCTAGGGAGATATTAAAACCGGCTGGAGCAGGAGAGAAGGAGTTGATGACAAATAGATTAAAATCGTTGTCATAAATTGGAAGACCAAGATCATCCAAGAGCGTAACCTGCTCTGCTTCCGGGCTTGCGGAGAGATCTGAGATTTCTGACTGGGATGGTGATGATGGGGTAAGGATTAGCTCTGATTTTGCCCAAGGGATAAAGTAGTGGACAAAAAGTAGAATGCCCAGAACTGCTACCGCCACTATGAGGAGAGTCACAACCACACGCATAACCGCGCGAAGTCTGCGGGCAGAGCGTTCTTGGGCTTCTTTTTCCATATTCACAAAGAGGCCGCGCCCTGTACGGCTGAGATCCATCCGCCCGTCAGTTCTCAAAAACAATCTTTTTTCTCTCCTAGCGCGTCGCATATAGGCCTCCGGATCTACCACAAGAAATTTTACAAAAAATAATGATCGTTGGCACGGTACCGCATGAGAACATCATAAAAAATCATTTAGAAAGCAGGAACACGGGGGAGTGCTCCTGCTTTCTGGTGGACCATCAGGGACTTGAACCCCGGACCGATCGGTTATGAGCCGACTGCTCTGACCAACTGCGCTAATGGTCCCAACGACGATGCCGCCGGGTCTCGGCGGCATCTGTGGCTCCCCCTGTTGGGCTCGAACCAACGACCCTTCGGTTAACAGCCGAATGCTCTACCACTGAGCTAAGGAGGAATGTCTGGTGACCCGTGCGGGAATCGAACCCACGTTAACGGCGTGAGAGGCCGCTGTCTTAACCGCTTGACCAACGGGCCGTCTTGGTGCACCATCAGGGACTCGAACCCGGGACACCCTGATTAAGAGTCAGGTGCTCTACCAACTGAGCTAATGGTGCTGATATAGGCTTCAATACCCTGAAAACTGAACAAAGCGGGAAGCGGGGGAAATGGGGGAGGTGGAA
>CAZRQD010000052.1:0-6827 GCA_964602365.1 uncultured Acutalibacter sp.
TTTATGGCAAAACTTAATTCCCTGAAGCTTTTTGTTCGGAAATCCTTGCCCTCTCCGCCAAATCCTCCAGCTCCCCTTTGGAAAAATAATACCTCTTCCCGCAGTAATTGCAGACAGCCTCTGCCCTGCCGTTTTCATCAAGCGGAAAGGAGAGAATATCCTTGCTACCCAAAGTCAGTATAGCTCTCCTAAATCTCTCCTTTGAACAGTTGCAGGCATACCTCACAGCTGTCTCATCCAAAATTTCGGTGTCAAACCCTTTTAAAGCGATCATGCACATCTCTTCCGGGGTTAGTCCTTCTGAAAGCATTTTAGTGACGGATGCCATCGCATTCACATTCCTCTCAAGCCTATCCGCCACTGACTCCTCAGCTCCCGGGAGAATTTGCAAAAACAGCCCGCCTGAGAGAAGGACGTTGCCGCTCTCCTTTTCTACCAGGACGCCAAGAGCACAGACAGTCGGAATCTGCTCGCTTTGGGCAAAGTATTGGGTTATATCTTCGGCAATCTCTCCGCTAAGAAGTTCTACCTGGCCGACATACGGCTCTCCTTTCCCCATATCACGGAAAACCGCAAGCCTGCCCGCGGACCCAACAGCGCCTCCTACATCTATCTTCCCGTCAGGGCGGACAGGCAGGTCTACCTCCGGGTGATCAGCATATCCCTTAACATTGCCCCTTGCGTCCGCTATTGCGACCATGGTCCCAAGAGGACCGCCGCCGTTTACTTTGAGGGTCACAGAAGAGCCGTCAATCTTCTGCATTGCACCCAAAATTGCCGCTGCGCTCAGCAGCCTTCCCAAGGCAGCAGAGGAGGTTTTTGTGAGACGGTGCACTTTCTGCGCAGTCTGCACCAATCTTGTGGAATCTATGGCGCAGGCCATGACACCGCCGTCGGAAGTTATAATGCGAATTATCTTGTCCATTTTACAGTTCACCAAAAATAAAAGTTTTCTGCTATCTCACACTAATAGATTGAAAAGAAGTGGTTCTAAGTCAGGCTTTGCACTTCACAGCCGCATAGACAATGCGTTCGCTCTCCGGCATAGGTGGAGAGAAGCCCATGGCATCAAACTCTCTTATGTCCGAGAAGCCGGAAGCTGAAAGCAGTTTTCCAACCTCTTCATCAGAGAAAGCCGTCTCGCTAAAATGTTCAGAGCTTCTGCGATAGAGATTTTCGGTCCTCTCAAAAAAATCTAGGGTTATATTCACCCTTCCCTTTGCCCTGCCCTGCCTGTTTTGCCATACGCAGTATAATCCCGGCATATCATAGACAAAGGTATTATTCCCCAGAACCTTTTCATGCTTATGGAGAGTATTCATGTCAAAGATGAATACTCCTCCGGGATTCATAAAAAACGAGACTTTCTCAAAGGTTTTTCCGAGCTCTTCAATGCTGTCTAAGTGGTTTAGACTGTCAAGCGTGCAAAAGACGGTATCCACAGTTCCAAAAAGATCCAGCGACTGCATTTTCTGGCAGAGAAAGAGAATATCAAAACCGGCCTGCGCGCATTTATTTTTTGCTTCGGAAAGCATCTCCACGCTGCTGTCAACCCCATAGATATCTACCCCTCGCCTATAGAGCTCAAGTGTGAGAGATCCTGTACCGCAGGCAAGATCCAAAGACAATCCGGGTTTGTGGCCTATTTTCTTCAAAATTTCTAGCAAGTAGTCCGCAAGCTTAGAATAGTCCACATTTTCTGTCAGAAGGTCATAGTATTGGGCAAAAGCAGAATATCCTGTCAATTTTCTCCCCCGCTATATATCACAGTTAAGCAGATCCTCATACGTCTCCCGTCTCAGTATCAATCTCGCGTTACCGCCCGAGACCATTACGCATGCAGGACGGGGATTGCGGTTATAGTTGGATGCCATGGAATAATTGTACGCTCCTGTGGAGAGAACGGCAAGGGTATCCCCGATTCTCGGCGTCTGAATAGCGGCATTTTCCTGGATAAGATCTCCGCTTTCGCAGCATTTGCCCGCAATTGTCGCGGTATAATCCTTTGGGCATCCCGCGCGGTCCGCTATTAGGCAGGTATATGGGGAACGATATAGTGCATAGCGCGGGTTCTCGTACATTCCCCCGTCTATAGCGACGTAATTTCTAACCCCCGGTATCTCTTTGATATTTCCCACCGTGTAGAGAGTAATCCCCGCCTCCCCCACAATTGACCTGCCGGGCTCGATAAATATCTTTGGTACAGGAAGAGAAAATTCCCCACACCTTCTAAAAATCACGGAGGATACATCCCTGACATACCCATCATACGGAGGTGTTTTGTCCTCCTCCACATATCTTACTGCGAAACCGCCTCCAAGGTTAAGGTGTGATAAGATGAAGTCGGGATGGGCTTTCCTGATTTCCCGGTAAAACTCCAGCATCACCTCTGCCGCCCTGACAAACGGCTCAGTCTCCATTATCTGAGAACCTATATGGCAGTGCAGACCTTTTAGACGAACGTCCTTCATTGAAAGCGCCAGCTCTACCGCCTTCATAGCCTCTCCCGAGCCGAGATCCAGGCCGAATTTGGAATCCACCTGCCCGGTTCTGATAAATTCATGGGTGTGCGCCTCTATCCCCGGGGTCACTCTCAGAGAGATGGAGGCAGAAATTCCCATATCTTTCGCCATTTTCTGAACGCGAGTGAGTTCCGTCAAATTGTCGACTACGATATCAGGGACACCGTTATCCAGGGCAAGCTTCAGCTCCTCATCGGTTTTGTTGTTTCCCTGAAAATGTATCTGCTCCCCTTTTGCCCCCGCTTTTAACGCGGTATACAGCTCTCCGCCCGAGACGACCTCAACGTCCAGGCCCTCGCTTAAAACCGTACGGATTACTTCAAGGCAGCAGAAAGCCTTGCTTGCGTAGATTGGTTTACCGTTTCCATTATAGAATTTCTGGAAAGCCTCTGAAAATTTCCTCGACGTTCTGCGGATTTCATCCTCGCTGAGAACATAGAGCGGTGTGCCAAACTCCTTAGCTAAAGATAATGTATCGCAACCGCTGATTTCAAGATGACCCTTTTCGTTTATACTGATTGAGGGAGAGAGCAAAACATCCACTTCCTATTATCTTATTCCTCCACCGCCTGGGCGATGATTGTTTTGAGTTCTTCCAACCCCACGCCGCTCTTTGAGGAGAACGGCAAAAATGAAATACCCGTACCTCCCAAAAGTTCTGAAAAAAAACCAAGTTGGCTTGCGGCATCCGCCCTGCTAAGCTTGTCCTCTTTTGTGAGGACGAGCAAAAACGGCAGGTCTGTCTCCCGCAAAAAATTTATCATGTCTAGGTCATCTGCGCTTGGGCTGTGCCGCATATCGACTAGCTCCACAACAAGGGCGATATTTCTGCCAGAGCCGAAATAGTATTCAACCAGCTCTCCCCAGCGCAATTTTTCGGACTTCGGCACTTTGGCATAGCCGTAGCCGGGCAAATCGACAAGTCGGCAGTTTTCCAGCCTGAAAAAATTGATAGAGCCCGTTTTTCCGGGGGAAGAACTTACCCGCGCAAGATTTCTTCTGTTGGCCAGGCAATTCAGCAGTGAGGACTTCCCCACATTGCTCCTTCCTGAGAACGCAACTTCGGGAAGGCTTGAACTTGGAAGCTGGGAAATCTTATACGCCGAGCACTCGAAACCTATGTTTTGAAAATTCACAGAATCTTCCCTCACTGTACAAGGTCAGTGGACCCTGTCCTTGGAACAGCGCGCTCTGGCTTTAACGGAACCTTCATCTCCTTAGCCGCATCCCCGCGGGGCATTTTCGTCAGGGCCACCTCTAAAACCGTGTCCACACGCTTAACCGGGACAAAGTGGAGGTTTTTCTTGACAACATCATCCACCTCTGCGAGATCCGGAACGTTCTCCGCAGGAATTATGACAGTCTCCATCCCATTTTTGTAGGCCGCCATTGCCTTTTCCCTCAACCCGCCTATCGGCAGCACCCTGCCCTGGAGGGTGATCTCCCCCGTCATAGCGACCCTGCAGCGGACGGGTACGCCGGTAAGCGCCGAGGTAATGGCGGTCGCCATGGCGACGCCTGCTGAAGGCCCGTCTTTTGGCACCGCGCCTTCCGGAGCGTGCAGATGGATATCGCACTTCTCGTAGAAATCAGAGGGTATCCCGAGATCCTCAGCCCTCGTGCGGATGCAGGTAATGGCGGTACTGGCGGATTCCTTCATCACCTCTCCCAGAGAGCCTGTAAGCTGAATTTTACCGCTTCCCGGCATGACGGCGACCTCTATTGGCAGAAGTTCCCCGCCAACACTTGTCCATGCCAGCCCGTTTACCAGTCCAACTGTATCCTCCCTTAAAACATCGTCCTTGGTAAATTTCCTCGGTCCAAGTAATTCCTTCAGATCTTCGGGCTTCACAGAGACCGGTTTAAACTCCTCGTCCCCAACCACCATCTTTGCCACCTTGCGGCAAATGGAGGCGATATTCCTCTCAAGAGACCGGACCCCTGCCTCTCTCGTATAGCCGTCTATGATTTCCTGCAGCGCTGGCTTCGTGAACTTCAGCTCTCGAGAACTGAGACCGTGGCGCTTTAACTGCTTCTTTACCAGATGCTTGGACGCGATATTTATCTTTTCCTCCAAGGTATAACTTCCCAACTCTATAATGTCCATACGGTCATAGAGCGGGGCGGGAATCTGAGAGGAATCGTTGGCGGTAGTGATGAAGAGGACATTGCTCAAATCAAACGGGAGATCGATATAATGGTCAGTAAATTCGCTGTTCTGCTCGGGGTCCAAAACCTCCAAAAGTGCGGAAGAGGGGTCGCCTTTAAAGCTGGTGCCTAGCTTATCTACCTCATCCAGGAGAATCAAAGGGTTATTTACCCCCGCCTGTTTAACTGCACTGATTATCCTCCCCGGGATGGAACCGACATATGTGCGGCGGTGTCCCATGATCTCCGCCTCGTCGCTTACCCCTCCCAGAGAGACCCTGACATATTTCCTTCCCGTGGCCTCGGCTATAGAGCGGGCTATTGAGGTTTTCCCAACACCGGGAGGCCCAACTAGGCAGATTATCTGCCCTACCTGCTTGGGGGCAAGACTTTGTACCGCAAGATTCTCAAGAAAACGTTCCTTTACTTTCGCAAGCCCGTAGTGGTCCCTGTCCAAAATCCTCTGCGCGCGCTTTAAATCCAGCCGGACCTTGGAAGAGGTGTTCCACGGAAGCTGCAGGCAGGTATCCAGATATGTGCGGATCACGCTCGCCTCGTGAGACCCGTACGGCATATGAGCGAGTTTATCGCACTCTTTCAGCAATTTTTCTGTACATACCTCGTTCAGCTGAAGGTCAACTATCTTTTCCCTAAGCTCCTGCGCCTCCTGCTGGGGATTGTCCTCCTCCCCAAGCTCGCTGGAGATAGCCCTCAGCTGCTCTCTAAGGTAATACTCCCGCTGATTTTCCTCCATCTGCGTCTGCGCCTTTTGGTTAATCTCCTCCTCTACCTCAAGGATTTTGTTCTCCTCAGAAAGTATATCTATCAGCTTTTCAACGCGCTTTAACGGCCTCAGCTCGTCTAGAATCACTTGCTTTTTTTCGTAGTCTATTGCGATATTTCCGGCCATGAAATCCGCTAACCGCCCGCAGTCCTTTTCCTGAAGCACCCCAATAAGCACATCCGGAGGAATATGCCGGAAGAGGTGAAAATATTCCTCAAATTTCTCGCGAAGTACCCTGTTCAGAGCCTCAGAGCGGTGAGAGGGCCTGTAAGTCAGCACGGGACATTTTCTTATCTGCCCCAGCAAATAGGGATTTTCGCGGGTTATGGAGAGAATTTCACCGCGGTACAGCCCCTCTACATGGAGTTTCACGCTCTCCTCTGAACGGTGGAGAACCTGCTTTATCCTTGCTATCACGCCAACCCTATAGAGGTCGTCTCCATTTGGCTCCCCTTCTGAGAGGCTAAACTGGGTCACCAAAAAAATCAGCCTGTCCCTGTTTAAAGCCTCTGAAACCGCCATGACGGACTTCTTCCTCGCTGCCTCAAACTGAAGCATCATCCCCGGGAAAAAGACTATACCCCTCACCGCCATAACCGGAAGTTCCAGCTCGTTCTCTGCCCTTTTCAGCTCTTCCTGAATTTGCTCCATATTATACTCCTTTACTCTGTCAAATCAAAATAACAAAAGGCGATTAGACCCATAAATCTATCCGTAGCGTACGATGGTACTCATCGGGGTAAACGCATGGCTTTCATCAGTAGTAAATCCCCGCAGTTTAAAAAAATCATAAAAATCCGGAAAGGTTGTTTCAATGCTTACCGCTCCGCGGTCCTCCGCGTAGGAAGCGGCAGAGCGGACCAGGGTATCAAGTATGAAAATCGTCTCTGCGGAAGGCTTACCAGAGAAGTCATACCCACCCGCGCTAAGGCGCAACAGGTACAGAACCCTGTCTTTTATGTCTATCGCTACCCACCCAAGCGTTTCATCCCCATCCTTCATCAGGAGGACTTGGGAATTTTCCCCGGCTTGGGAAATATTTTCAAGGATATCCGTCTCAGCTTTGCGGTCTTTCATCGGCAGTACCGTAAGCATAAATTCATATCTCTCCTTATATCGTCCATCTCAAACGATCTCTCGCAGCATCTACATTATAGCATATTCTCCCAAAAAAGGCAAGGAAAATAACAACCGTCTCAGACCACAGTCTTGAAAATGTCGTATTTATATTTGATTTTTACTACACTAATATAGAGCCTTTTCTCGCTCAATCTCTTAATTTCCCAGTAATTAAGAGTTTAATTTTTTACTTTTCAGCCGGTCCCTTCCCAGCAGTACCCGAAAAATTTGAATACTCTCCTGCCATTTTTTCA
>CAZRQD010000053.1:0-6803 GCA_964602365.1 uncultured Acutalibacter sp.
AGCGGGACCCGGTTTACGGGTCCCGCGAATTTTAGTGTTTAATTCTAGGCTTACTCCGCCATCTTCTTTAGCTTCTCGTACTTCTCCTCGGCGTCATGCTCTGCCTTGGTGAAGAGCTTCTCCGCGCGCTCCGGGAAGGAACGGGTGAGGCTGTTGTAGCGGACCTCTCCCATGATGAAGTCGCGGTAGCTGGCTGAAGGAGCCTTGCTGTCAAGCTGGAAGGGATTCTCGCCCTTGTCGGCGCGGCGGGGGTCAAAGCGGAAGTTGTGCCAATAGCCGGCGGCAACCGCTTTCTTCTCCTCTAACTGGGAGACGCCCATGCCGCCCTTGATGCCGTGGTTGATGCACGGGGCGTAAGCAAGGATGAGCGAAGGACCGTTATAGCTCTCGGCCTCGGTAAAGGCCTTGATGCACTGGTTCATGTCAGCGCCCATGGCGACCTGCGCCACATATACATAGCCGTAGCTCATGGCGATTGCTGCGAGATCCTTCTTCTTGGTGGTCTTGCCAGTGGCAGCGAACTGCGCAACGGAGCCGGTAGGCGTGGACTTGGACGCCTGGCCGCCGGTGTTGGAATAGACCTCGGTATCGAAAACAAGGATGTTGATGTTCTCTCCGGATGCGATCGCATGGTCCAGACCGCCAAAGCCGATGTCGTATGCCCAGCCGTCGCCGCCAAAGATCCACATGGACTTCTTGGCGAGATAATCCTTATCCTTTAGGATCTCGTTGCAGAGGGTGCAGGCGGGGCAGTCGCAGTACTTCTGTCCGTTCGCCTTCTTCTCCTCCAGCTCCTTGACCTTGGCGTCGGCTGCCTCGCGGCTGCCGCACATCTGCTCGCCCTTATCGGACTTGAAGACATCAATAAGCCAATCCATAGAGGCGCGGCTGTACTCCAGCGCGGCGATATACGCCTCTGCTGCGGCCTCGTTCTCCTTGGAGTCGTTCATGGTCTCAAGCCACTTCTTGCCGGTGTCCTTGACTTCCTGCTCGACATAGTCGATGGCGATGAGCTTCTCGGTGAGTTCGGCAAGGCGGCCGCGGACGGCGTTCTGCGCTAAGGTCATGCCGAGACCGAATTCGGCGTTATCCTCAAACAGGGAGTTCTCCCATGCGGGACCGTGGCCCTGCTTGTTGACGGTATATGGGGTCGCGGGGGCCGAGCCGCCCCAGATGGAGGAACAGCCGGTGGCGTTTGCGATAAACATCTTATCCCCGAAGAGCTGGGTTGCGAGCTTGGCGTACGGGGTCTCACCGCATCCGCCGCAGGCGCCGGAGAACTCAAGCAGAGGCTGCTTGAACTGGCTGCCCTTGACGGTGGTCTCCTTGAACTTCTCCGCGACTTCGGGCTTCGCGGGCAGGTCGATGGCATAGCCGAAGACCTCCTGCTGAGAGCGCTGAGAGTCGATCGGCGCCATCCTCAAAGCCTTCTCCTTGGCGGGGCAGGTCGTCACGCAGGAACCGCAGCCCGTGCAGTCCAGTGCGGAGATGACCATTGCGAAATGCATTCCGGGAACGCCGGTCATGGGCTTGGACTTGGTGCCGGCCGGCGCTGCCGCCAGCTCCTCATCCGTCATGGCGACGGGGCGGATTACCGCGTGCGGGCAGACATAAGAGCACTGGTTGCACTGGATGCAGTTTTCAACAATCCACTCAGGCACATCCACAGCCACACCGCGCTTCTCATATGCGGCGGTGCCCTGCGGGGATGTTCCGTCGGCATAGTTCTCAAACGTGGAGACGGGCAGATCCTTGCCGTGGAAGGAATTGACGGGATAGACCACGCTGTTGACGTAATCCACCAGATCCTGCCTGGTGCCGGTGGCTACCTTGGGCTTGGAATCGTCCACGGCGTCCTTCCAGCTCTCCGGAACATTTACCTTGGTATATGCGGTTGCGCCAAGGTCGATGGCGTCGTGGTTCATCTTGACGACGGCTTCACCCTTGCGGCCGTAGGACTTGGTGGCGGCGTCCTTCATATACTTGATGGCGTCCTCTTCCGGGATGATCTTGGCGATCGAGAAGAAGGCGGACTGCAAAACGGTATTGATACGGGTGCCGAGACCTACCTCTTTGCCTATCTTGAAGCCGTCGATGGTGTAGAAGTTAATGTCGTTGTCGGCGATGTACTTCTTCACCTTGCCGGGCAGGCGCTCCTCCAGCTCCTTGTCGCTCCATGCGCAGTTGAGCAGGAAGCTGCCGTGAGGCTTGAGGTCCTGGACCATATCGTAGGTATCGAGATATGCGGGGTTAGAGCATGCTACGAAATCCGCCTTGGTAATATAGTATGTGGATTTAATCGGAGTATGTCCAAAGCGCAGGTGGGAGATGGTAAGTCCGCCTGACTTCTTGGAGTCATAGTCGAAATACCCTTGGGCGTACATATCGGTATGGTCGCCAATGATCTTGATGGAATTCTTGTTGGCGCCGACAGTGCCGTCAGAGCCGAGACCCCAGAACTTGCAGGAGGTCGTGCCGGCGGGGGCAGTGTCGGGGTCCTCTGTGGCGTCCAGGGAGAGATGGGTGACATCGTCCACGATACCGATGGTGAAGCGCTTCTTGGGATTGTCGCTCTCCATATTGCGGTATACGGCAATGATATCGCTTGGCTTCGTATCCTTGCTGCCCAGACCGTAGCGGCCTGTATAGACGGGGCAGCTTGCAAACTGCGTCCCGTTTATCGCCGCGAGAACGTCGAGGTACAGCGGCTCGCCGATAGAGCCGGGCTCCTTTGTGCGGTCCAGGACAGAGATCTTCTTTACGGTTTCCGGCAGCACATCCAGCAGGTACTTGGCGACAAACGGCCTGTAGAGGTGGACCTTCACAAGGCCGACCTTCTCGCCGTGGGCCATGAGATAGTCCACAACCTCCTCCGCTGTCTCGCAGGCGGAGCCCATGGCTATGATGACCTCCTCCGCGTCGGGAGCGCCGTAGTAGTTGAAGGGCTTGTAATCGGTACCGCACTTGGCGTTTACCTTGTCCATATACTCCACGACTACTTCGGGAACGGCGTCATAGTATTTGTTGCTGGCCTCTCTCGCCTGGAAGAAGATGTCGCCGTTTTGCGCCTGGCCCCTTAAGACGGGATGCTCGGGATTCAGTGCGTGGCGGCGGAAAGCCTCTACGGCATCCCAGTCCAGCATCTCGCCTAAGTCTTTATAGTCCCAAACCTCGATCTTCTGGATCTCGTGGGAGGTGCGGAAGCCGTCGAAGAAATGCAGGAAGGGAACCCTTCCCTTAATGGCGGAAAGATGGGCGACGGCGCCAAGATCCATGACCTCCTGCGGGGAGTTGGAGCAAAGCATCGCATAGCCTGTCTGGCGGCAGGCATAGACGTCGGAGTGGTCGCCGAAGATGTTTAGCGCGTGTGTCGCGACAGTACGCGCTGAGACGTGGATTACACTGGGAAGGAGCTCGCCGGCTATCTTGTACATATTGGGGATCATCAGCAGCAGCCCCTGAGAAGCCGTGTATGTAGTGGTTAGGGCGCCGGCCGCTAGAGAGCCGTGGACGGCGCCTGCTGCGCCTGCCTCGCTCTGCATCTCCGACACGCGGACTTCCCTGCCGAAGAGGTTCTTTCTCCCCGCCGCGGCATATTTGTCCGTCTCGTCAGCCATCACAGAGCTTGGCGTGATGGGATAGATGGCTGCAACGTCGGTAAACGCATAGGATACGTGGGCGGCGGCGTTGTTGCCATCCATGGTTTTCATTTCTCTTGCCATGAACGTTTTTCCTCCTTTTTAGGATCACCCGGGACCCCGCGAGAGTCCCTTCATTTGCTTTCTATATTTTATCACGTTCTTTCCCGCCTGTAAAGAATAAAAATAGCCGAAAATTAAACTTAAAGTTGATTTTTTCCTCCCCGGCCTGTATAATACGGCTAGGATATGGCGGAGGGTTCCTGCCCGGCAATTGGTGGCAATAGATGGTTTCGCCGTAGTTTCTCAAAATTTTTACGCTGAAAGGGGTCTTCAAGATGGGAGACGTATTTATTGAAAAAATGGTGAAGAGGAAAATGCAGGGTCACGACTACCTTATAATCGCGGGGATTCTGGTCCTGATGCTCATCGTATCCGCCGCAGGGATAATAGTCGGAACTTTTATCTTCGCTTTCCCGATGATCTCCCTGCTGATAACGGCCGGCGCGGTTTTCGGCGCCTACAAGCTGATAGGGATGCGCCTGCTGGAGTACGAGTACAGCCTCACCAACGGTTTCGTCACGGTGGACAAGATTATGAACCGCTCGCGCCGCAAGCGCCTCACATCTTTCGAGTGCGATACCTGCGAGGACATAGGTCCCTATCCCGAGAATGCCGTAAGGTTAAAAGAGCGCTCCTTTGACCAGAGGATATTCGCGACGGAGTACTATAACTGCGTGGACGCCTGGTATATGATAGTCCACAGCAAAAAGACCGGCAAGACCCTGGTGGTGTTCAACCCTGACGAGGAGCTGCTGGAAGGGATCAAGAGGTTTATCCCCCGCTCTCTGCGCTTTGAAAAATTTGGCAGGACATAAGGAAAAAGCGCCCCGCGGTTTTGCCGGGGGACGTTTCTTTTTGCATGCGATCGCATGCGATCGCATTTTATTTTGCGGCTTCGCCCTTAATAATCGGGGATAGACGCTTATAGAGCAGGAAGGTCAGCAAAACGTCGCAGAGACCTTTCAGGAAGGTAAAGGGGACGTTGAACCAGAGCAGCGCCTCAAACAGGTTTTCAGTCCTCGGGAAGATGAGCTGGTACATTCCCAGAATTCCCTCCATCGGCAGGCCGTAGAATACGGAGTAGGCGGGGTAGGTCACAAAGAAATTTAGCGGCAGGCTGACCGCGGCCATGATCAGATCGCCTATCAATGATGCGGCGAGAGCACCGCCGCGGTTTTTATGCCTCTGGTAGATCAGTCCGGCAGGGACCACAAAGGCCACCCCCAGCAGGAAATTGCTAAGCTCTCCCACACCGGCGGTGGATGTGGTGAGAAGGCTCACGACATTTTTTATAAGGCAGACGCCCACGCCGGAGAGCGGTCCCATGGCAAAGGCCGCTATAAGCGCGGGAAATTCTGAGAAATCCAGCTTTATGAAGCTTGGGATGAACGGCGTGCTAAAACTCAGCATCATCAGGACGGATGCGACCGCACCCATGATGGCCGTAACCGCCAGCTTTCGAATTTTAGAGATCTTCATATTCCCATCCTTTCGGCTTAGGGGAAAGAGCGGAGAGGAATTTATCCCCTCTCTAAGGATCTCATCCCCCGCCGCTTAAGATTATAGAATCCCGGGCTTATTTTGTCAAGAAATAACAGGAGACGAAAAATGGCAAAGATATTTTTGAAAGAGGAGATAAGAAAACTGGAGCAGGAGGCGGCAAAACGCGGAATCTCCCTTTTGGACCTTATGGAGAACGCCGGGCTCTCCCTATTTGAGGAGGCGGAGAAACGCTTAGGGTCCCTATCGGGGAAAAATGCCGTCGTACTGGCGGGCAGCGGCAATAACGGCGGGGACGGTTTCTGCGCTGCCAGACTTTTGGAGTCCGCCGGCGCAAACACGGCTGTCCTGCTTTTAGACGGCATGCCCCGGACCCAGCTTGCGAGAGAGGCCTTCTCCTCCCTCCCGCCGGGGGTTAAAGTGGTAAATTCTCAAGACGAACTTGCTTTGGAATTTATAGAGACCGCCGACGTGGTCTTTGACTGCGTATTCGGCTTTGGCTTTAGGGGAAAGTTAGACGAGTCCGTCTCCCGTGTATTCCGTCTATGCGATCGCATAAATTCGTACAAAATTTCTGCGGACCTGCCCAGCGGGACCGAGTGTGATACCGCAAGATCCGACGAGAACGCCTTTAAGGCAGACCTCACCGTCTGCTTTATTGGGCTTAAACCCGCACACGTCTCCTACCCCGCCAGGAAATTCTGCGGGGAGGTGAAAGTGAACTCTCTGGGCATGCCTGAGGATCTCCTATCTGATTCTTCCCCCCGCTTTTTCGTGACGGAGAAGAGTGACGCCGCATCTCCCCTTACCTCCCCCGCCGGGGACGCAAACAAGGGGGATTTGGGAAAGGTCGCGCTGTTTTGCGGCAGCGAGGGCATGGCGGGCGCCGCCTTTATGGCGGCAAGGGGCGCGCTACTAAGCGGTGCGGGACTTGTGCGGCTAGTTATCCCGAAAGAAATCTATCCCGTTTTGGCGCCGGCGCTTCCGCAATGCCTCTTCACAGTTTACGCCGGGGAGGACCTTTCCCCCGCGATTTCTGCGGTGCGCTGGGCAACCGCCTGCGTCTCCGGCTGCGGGCTGGGGGCCCTTGCGGAATTGCTGACCCCAATAATCCTAGGGGAATGCAAGGTCCCTCTGGTACTGGACGCCGACTCTCTCAACTATATCTCGCGCGACCCTGAGATTCTATCAGCCTGCGCCGCCCCGCTTCTGCTTACCCCGCACCCGGGGGAGATGGCGCGCCTCTGCCGGGACGAGACCGCAGAGATCCAGCGCGACAGGCTTTGGGCGGCAAGGGAAAAGGCCAGGGAGACGGGGGCCGTGGTGGTCTTAAAGGGCGCCGCCACTGTCATTGCCTCCCCTGACGGCAGGATGGCCGTAAACCCTACGGGGAACCCCGGGATGGCCAAAGGCGGCAGCGGGGATGCGCTTGCAGGGATCTTAGGCTCTCTTCTGGCGCAGGGGATTTCACCTTTTGAGGCGGCCGTCTCTGCGACTTTTGTCCACGGGCTTGCGGGAGATTTGGCGAAGAGAAGTTTCGGTATTAGGAGCATGCTTCCAACGGACCTGATAGACTGCCTGCCGGAGGCATTTATGTCGCTT
>CAZRQD010000054.1:0-6452 GCA_964602365.1 uncultured Acutalibacter sp.
TCAAAGGACGGGCTGTCCTCCTGACCATAGTTTTTATGGTTGGCCTTGTCACACCGGGACTTGAGATCTATAGAGGATTCTATAATGTGGTTACAAAAAAAACAATTCGCCTGACAGATAACAGCGTCTATTCACTGGACGACGGGGATGCCTCCTCATATTTTGAGGCTTCTGATTATGATGAAAACCTATTTTTCAAATATCTCGCAAAACGTAATGTAAGTGAAAATAAAGATGAGTCTGCTGATATCCACCGTGCTGAGGATAGCGGTGGAGAAGACGATGATGGAGAAAATTCATCCTCAGAAAAATAGGGAGATATACGAGGGCTGGTAAATATATGATTTTGCCGCCAAACCGTATTTGACAAAACGTTGGGTTTATAATATAATACAGGTGGGCGGCGAGCCCAGAATCCAAAAGAGGAGTGTAAGAAATGGGAACTTTGAGAGAGCTTAAGAAGGCAATCAAGAGTGACGGGGACCTAAAGGAGCTTATGTACCGCTCGGACCGCCACGAGATTTTGCTGGACTTGGACGGTGACGCCGTACCCGATATCGGTCTGCTGGACATTAACAGGGATGGAGACCTTGACGCCGTGGCGGTTGACCTTACGGGAAACGGGGAATTTAACTTCTATCTTGTGGATCACGACGGCAACGGCATACCGGACGAAATCTCTTTCTACCGCGACGGAGACGACCTACCCGTAAAATCAGAGTTTGGGCGTTTAGTGGAGGCAAGACTTGCCAAGAGCCTAACTCACCTGCATGCGCTTATGACGGCGCAGGATATAGTTGCGGGCGAGATAGTGGATGCGCTGGAGGATCTTGAGGACTTCATCTCTGAGGAATACGCCAAATACGAGGAGGAAAACCCAGAGGCAGAGGATACGGAAAACAGCGGGAAGGAAAAGCCTGAGGAATAAATTTTAAGGGGGCGGGGCAGGCCGTTTTGCGGTCTGTCTCTTTTTTTTGATGAAAACCCTTTTATTTTTGCGAGACTTGTGCTAAAATCAGAACGCGGTTTTGTGCGTCTGAAAATTACCGCGTTTTTCATGACCGCTTTTTGAAAGGGATGACGGTTTTGCAGGAGGTAGCGTCTTATCTTGGCATTATGTGGCAGAACTTTCTGCATATAATCAGGCAGTTTACGCTGCTGGACGCCCTGGACGTCCTGATTGTCACGGGGCTGTTCTACGGCGTCATCAAGCTGATGCGGGAGACGAGAGCCGGACAGCTTGTGAAAGGTGTGATCTTTTTAGGGGTGCTGTTTCTGCTCTCATATTATCTGGACCTCACCATGCTGGGGGCTATTCTGCGCGCCTTCTTCCAGTTTGCCCTCATAGTCGTGGTTATACTCTTTCAGCCGGAGATCAGAAACGCCTTAGAGCAGATAGGAAGAAACAAGGTCGGGGCCTCTGTGAAATCCCTTGTGGGGATAAAGGGGAGAAGCGACGAGGAGACAGCCGCTATACAGGCGGGAATAGACGCCGCAGTGGACGGTGTTGGACTTTTGCAGGAGATGCGCATGGGAGCGCTTATAGTCTTTGAGAGGTATACGAGACTTGGCGAGATCGCTGCCACGGGTACGATTGTGGAGGCCGACCCCACCGCACAGCTTATCGGGAATATTTTCTTCAACAAGGCTCCCCTGCATGACGGGGCGATGATCATAAGGGACGGCAGGATCTACGCCGCGGGCTGCATACTGCCGCTTACCGCGAACGAGTATATTGAGGCGGAGCTTGGCACCCGCCACCGCGCCGCGCTTGGAATGAGCGAGAACTCTGACGCAGTGGTGGTAGTCGTCAGCGAGGAGACCTCTCAGGTATCGCTGGCTATTGGCGGACATCTAAGGCGGGACCTAAGCCGCGTGGAATTAAAGAGTGAGCTTGAGCGAGAGCTTCTGAGCGTGCGGGATAACTCTAACGCGGGCGGCGGCATATTCAAGCGCCTATTTGGAAAGCGGGGCGAAAAGGCATGAGCGGTGAGAACAATAACGGGGCAAAGCGCCAGGACAAGCCTAAGGGGCTGATCTACCACAACTCTTTCGTGCTGGCGATCTCCTTTGTGATGGCGCTGGTGCTCTGGTTCGTGATGGCCATGAGAAACGCCGACACCAACTTCCTTGTGGCGGATGTGCCGATAGAGGTGCAGTTTTCAGAGCGCGCTGAGGGCGAGGGACTAAGGGTCTTCAGCATGAGCTATGAGGAGGCCGACCTGGAGATTTCCGGCAGTTCCCTCATTACAAACCGCCTTACAGCCGATGATTTCCACGTGACGGTCACCCTGGACCCGGTCTCCACAAAACTTACCGGTAATACCGTGCAGAGGGAGACGATACCGCTGCAGGCCACAAAAAACGCTGCCATGGCGGATTATAATATAGAATCCATAAATCCCTCAGAGATAACAGTCGTATACGACCGCTATAAGGAGGTCACCTTCGACCTCGCGACCGACGAGATAAATTATAGTGTGAGCGGGGACTTTATGGCGGACCAGGTCTCCCTTTCCCAGAGCACCGTAACCGTATCGGGACCAGAGTCCTCCGTGAACAAGATCAGCCGCGCGGCCGTCACCGCGGACTATACCGACCCGCTAAAGGAGACAGCGTCCTTCCAGGGCGCCGTAACCCTGTATGATTACGAGAACCAGCCCATTGATACGAGCGACGACTCCACGCTGTTTCTAGACCTGGATGTGAAGACGGTGGATGTCACCGTGCCGATACTGGCCACCAAGACGGTGGACTTGGTCCCCACAAACCTTGTGAGAAAGCCGGAGAGTTTCCCGTCATCCAGAATAGACGTGGAGCCCAGGCAAATCACAATAGCGGGAAGCGAGGACGCGCTTGCCGATATAGAGTCCGTAGAGCTGGATACCCCCATAGATTTCGCGACGCTTGACACCTCTGGACCAAACGAGTTCGTTATGGACATTCTCCTGCCGGCCGGCGTGAAGAACATAGGCTCTGCCGGGGAGGAGGGGACAGATCAGGCGACGGTGAAGGTGAACCTGAACGCCTATGACAAGGTGATCCTGACTGTCCCGCCAGAGAATATTCTCTTCCTAAACGGCTCGCCGGACAAGGAAGTGACCTTGGAGAACCAGGGCTTAAATGTCTCTGTTGTGGGACCGGGCGCACAGGTCAGCAGGCTGGTTGGCAGCGAGCTGGTCGCCACGGTTGACCTGACCAACTACAACTCTCAGGTGGGCAGGATGCAGGCCGCCGCCACCGTGACCGTCGCCGGGGATAGCGCCGATTCCTGCTGGGCGGTGGGCAGCTATACCGTGACCCTCAGCATTGAGGATGCGTCCTCATCCAGTTCCGGCTAGGAAGGTGCGATATGGATATCCGCGTGGGTGACCTGCTAAGGATGAAAAAGCCGCACCCCTGCGGCTGCACGGATTTTTCCGTCCTCAGGGTAGGAATGGACTTCAAGATAAAGTGCGAAAAGTGCGGCCATGTGATAATGCTTCCCAGGAGAAAATGCGAGAGGAATATCAAGAAAATCCTTGGCAGGGATGGAGAGCAGTTATAATATTTCCTGCGTCCGGTCGCTTCTCCCGTCCGGACGCTTTTTAGAGATTTTGCTTTCCCTAGGGAAAAAGCAAAAATTCCCGATTCTTAAAAGGAGAGGAAGTTATGTTTGAAAATCTCAAGATATTTCAAAAGAGGCTTGAGGAGCTGGACCTAAAACTCTCTGACCCGGATGTGATGAGAGACCAGGCCAAACTTACAGAGCTTATGAAGGAGCGCGGGGAGATAGTCCCGATAGCGGAGGCCTACGAGAGATACTTAAAGGCACGGGACGATATAGACGGCGCGCGAGAGCTTCTTCTGGAGAGCGAGGACAGAGAGCTTAGGGAGATGGCGAATGAGGAGATAAGGCAGGGGGAGGAGAGGCTTGCCGAAATCACGGAGGAGCTGAAACTCCTGCTCTTGCCGAAAGACCCGCTGGACGAGAAAAACGTCGTGATGGAGATTCGCGGCGGAACCGGCGGGGAGGAGGCCGCGCTCTTCGCCTATGACCTCTACAGGATGTATCTAAGCTATGCCGAGAGCAAGGGCTGGCATACAGAGATAGTGGGCCTAAACGAGACAGAGCTTGGGGGATTTAAGGAGGTCAGCTTTTTGATCGACGGCAGGGGCGCATATTCCCGCCTGAAGTACGAGAGCGGCGTCCACCGCGTACAGCGCGTACCGGAGACCGAGGCGCAGGGCAGGATACACACCTCAGCCGCCACCGTCGCAGTCCTCCCTGAGGCAGAGGAGGTAGACGTGCGCATAGACCCCAAGGATATCGAGATAGATACCTTCCGCTCATCCGGCGCGGGAGGGCAGCATATAAACAAGACATCCTCCGCCATAAGGATAACCCATATTCCCACGGGAATGGTTGTGGAGTGCCAGGACGAGCGCAGCCAGTACAAGAACAAGGACAAGGCCATGAAGGTCCTAAGGTCCCGGCTGCTTGAGATGGAGAGGGAGAGGGCAAGCGCAAAGGAATCTAAGGAGAGGCGCTCTCAGGTGGGAAGCGGAGACAGAAGCGAGAGAATCCGCACATATAATTTCCCGCAGTCGCGGGTCACGGACCACCGCATAGGGCTGACTCTCTACAAGTTGGAGGAGATCCTTGCCGGAGACCTGGACCAGCTAATAGACCCGCTGATAGCCGAGGACAGGGCGAGAAAGCTGGAAAACCAGGAATGAATACCCTCTTGCTGAACGGGAAAAGCCGGGAGGATATAGAGCTTGCCGGCAAGATCCTAAGGGACGGGGGCTTGGTCGCCATCCCGACAGAGACTGTCTACGGGCTTGCGGCGAATGCGTTAAACCCTAAGGCGGTTAGACGAATTTTCGAGGTAAAGGGCAGACCTGCCGACAACCCGCTGATCGTCCACATAGCAGAGCTCTCTGACTGGGAAAAACTGGTGAGAGAGCTAAAGAACGATGCCATTAAGCTTGCCGAGAGATTTTTCCCGGGGCCGCTGACTGTTATCCTAGAGCGCTCTGAGATCGTGCCGGACGCTGTGAGCGCGGGACTTCCCACAGTCTCGGTGCGTATGCCGTCCCACCCTGTGGCAAGGGCCGTGATAAGGGCGGCGGGGGTACCGCTGGCAGCCCCCTCGGCAAACCTTTCGGGGAGGCCCAGCCCGACAAAGTTTGAGCATGTTAAGCGGGACCTGATGGGCAAGGTTGAGGCGATTGTCGACGGCGGAGACTGCGCTTTGGGCGTGGAATCCACCGTGATTACTCTAGCTGAGACACCCCCCAGGATACTTCGCCCCGGGGCAGTGACCGTGGAAGAACTGAGAGAGGTTCTTGGCGAGATCAGCCTTGACCCCGCCGTTACTTCACCTCTTCCTCCCGGAGAGAGTGCGGCATCCCCCGGAATGAAATACAGGCACTATTCCCCGGCGTCACCCCTGACCCTTGTGGACGCCTCACCGGAGGAATACGGGAAATTTTTGAGCACTAAACCAGGCGCAAGGGCTCTCTGCTTTGATGAGGACCTGGACTTTCTTGCGGCACCGGGTCTCTCCTTTGGCGGGAGGTACAGCGGGGAGGAGCAGGCTAAAAACCTGTTCTCCTGCCTCCTTCGCCTGGACGATGAGGGGAGAGCGCCGATATTTGCCCACCTGCCCTCAAAGAGAGGGGTGGGGCTGGCGGTGTATAACAGGCTTATCCGCGCGGCGGGGTTTGAGATCATAAACCCCTTCGGGCATATGGTCATAGGGCTAACCGGGAGCAGCGGCGCGGGAAAATCCAGCGTGGCGGAGATTTTAAGGGAGCGGGGATTTCATATAATCGACTGCGACCGGCTTACAAGAAGCGGAGAGGTCTATGATGAGGCCTGCATAAGAGAGCTCTTGGGCGCTTTTGGAGAGGATATCGCGGAAGATGGAATTCTTAACAGGAGAAAACTGGCAGTTAGGGCATTTGGCACCGCGGAGAGCAAGAAAAAGTTAGAGAATATCGTATTTCCCAGGATCTTATCAGCGGTAAGGAGGAAGCTTTCCGAGATCTTTCTCAGCGGGGAGAGGTTTGCCGTTTTAGATGCGCCAACACTCTTTGAGGCGGGCGCCGACAACCTCTGCGCCAGGATTTTAACCGTCACGGCGCCGGCAGAGGAGAGACTTAGGCGAATTATAGAGCGGGATAAGATCAGCAAAGAGGAGGGGATTTTGCGCCTTAATGCGCAGGAGGACGAGAGCTTTTACACCTCTCGCGCTGATTTTGTGATAGAGAACCCCGATGGTGGTTCCCCAAAGGAGGCTGCCGCCCTGGCGGCGGATGCCCTTGTGCGAGAACTGAACATGGAAATTCACCCAAACCTAGACCAGGTTTGATTTTTGTGAGATATTCTCCCGGGAAAATCAGCAGAGTTTGCGGAGCATGCTTTTGCGCCTCTGGCGCCTGGGTTTTTTCTTTTTCTTTTTCTT
>CAZRQD010000055.1:0-6397 GCA_964602365.1 uncultured Acutalibacter sp.
AGGGGACCGAAAAAATGCAAAAAAGAACGAGTTCGCAAAACTATTGCCCCATGTTTGTCCCGGCTTTTGCCTTGCATGCCTGCACTGTTACAGCTCTAGTTTTGCCCTGCCTTTTTGATTCTTTGATAGGCCAACTCGAGAAATCCAAAGTTCATTGCAGCAAAGATAGCGAGGTAGACCGGCATGATCCAAATTCCCACGGATTCCTGAAGTTTACCGAAAACCATCGGCATGAATGTGCTTCCCATATAGGCGGACGCCATCTGCAGTCCTATTGCGGCGGCGCTGTACCGCTTTCCAAAGTTTACCGGCGCCATATGCTGGATCGCCGGGTAGACCGGCCCCATGCCTACACCTATTATGAGAAACCCTGCGGCTGCGACTATATATCCCTTTATAGGTAACGCTACAAGAGCAATCCCGAGAAATTCAACTGAGATGCCGATACGTATCAGGAGCTTGTCCCCCAGGCGGTTGGAGACAAATCCCGAGATCAGCCTGCCGAGCATTAGCCCGCCAAATATCAGGGACCCAAAAGCGGCCACGAGCTCTTGGCTTATATTTTCTTTTGTTCCCGCGAAATAGCTGGAGGTCCATAAAAAGCAGGTGGCCTCTCCTGCGCAGTAGGAGAAAAAGGCTATAAGTGTCGGTATCACACCGGCAACCCTTATGGTCTCGCCGATTCCTGCGGTCTCTGCCCTCTCCTCCTCAGACTCGCCGCCTTGGCGCTTCCAAAGCGGTATTGATAAGATACATACCACCAAAATCCCGGCCTGCAGATAGGCTGTCCAGCGATAGCCCTCATTCCAATGCGCATATCTTAATGCCATAGCCATGAGATTTGGACTGATAACCGCGCCAAGGCCGTAGAAGCAGTGGAGGAAATTCATCACCGAGGAGGAGTAGTGGTTAGCCACATAGTTATTGAGGGAGGCGTCAACGCTCCCTGCGCCAAGGCCGTAAGGAACCGCAAAGATAAATAGCATCCAGTACTTGGTGCAGAAAGAAAATCCAAGCAGGCCAATGACCGTCAAAGCTATGGAAAAAATGACGATATGGCTGGTTTGAAACTTCCTCATGATCCTAGCGCTGAGCAGTGCGGAGAGAATCGTCATGGCAGAGATTGTCATCGAGACATACCCGGCGTATGACGAGGGGACCCCAAACGCCACCTGCATTGTGGGCCACGCGGAACCAAGGAGAGAGTCAGGCAGCCCAAGACTCACAAAGGCAAGATAGATTACGGCGATCAAAAGAGAACCCATGGCCCATTTCCCCTTTTAATTTGTCAGTTTTTGTAAATGAGATTCAATGAAAATAGCTCCGAGAAATTGGCAGACCCGTCTAGGCCGCGCAAAAACTTAGAGCTATCTGGTGCCGGTGGCGGGACTCGAACCCGCACGCCATCGCTGGCAATGGATTTTGAGTCCACCTCGTCTTCCAATTCCAACACACCGGCAAAATCCGCAGGATCTAACGTATACAGAGAATTCAGTAACCCCGCCAAGATTATAGCGGAAATAAAAAGATATTGCAAGCAAATTTTTTGTTTTCAGAAAAAGTCCAATCAAATCGGCCGAGGCTTAAAATCCGCTGAACAAAAAATGGTACGGCCGGTCATGCTCCAAAGAATTTCTCATGTATCGCACAGACGGCCCTGTCCCCGTCCGGCTTATTTACAAGGACGGTAATCTTTATCTCGCTTGTGGAGATCATCTGTATATTGATATTGCTGGAATACAGGGCCTCAAACATCTGCGCGGCGACGCCGGGATTGGTCTCCATCCCCGCGCCGACTATAGAGACCTTGGCGATGTTCTCGTCATAGATGATTCCCGAGGCGCCCCACAACTCTAGATGCTCGTTGAGAATTTTTATGGATTCCTCCATCTTATCCGTCGTCACGGTAAAACTTATGTCCTTAGTCCCGTTCCTGCCTATTGATTGCAGGATGACGTCCACGTTGATCCCCTTTGCGGCAAGGCAGGAGAAGATCTTAAATGCCAGTCCCGGCCTGTCGGGCACACCCAATATTGAGATGCGGGCCGCGTCCTTGTCAATAGTCACCCCGCTTATCAGCATTGTCTCCATATCTCGCCGCTCCTTTACAATTGTACCTCTGCCCGGGTGGAGGCTGGAAAGCACCTCAAGCTCGATATTATATTTTTTGGCCAGCTCCACAGACCGGTTATGCAATACCTGCGCGCCGAGGGTGGCAAGTTCCAGCATCTCGTCATATGAAATCGACTCCAGCTTTCTGGCGCCCCTGACCTTTCTCGGGTCAGCGGTATAGATTCCATCGACGTCGGTAAAGATCTGGCAGAGATCGGCATGGAGAGCGGCGGCAATCGCTACCGCACTGGTGTCAGAGCCCCCGCGGCCGATAGTGGTGATGTCGCCATGCCTGTCTACGCCCTGAAATCCCGCAGCGACTACTATATGCCGCTGGTCCAGCTCCTTACGAATTCTCTCCGTATGGACCCTGCTAATCTTCGCCTCTCTGTGGGCGGAACTCGTCTCTAACCCCACTTGCCAGCCCAGGAGGGAAACAGCGGGTGCGCAGAGGTTCTCTATGGCTATGGAAAGCAAGGCGGCCGATATCTGCTCTCCGGAGGAGATAAGGGTATCCATCTCCCTTCTTGAGGGCTTGGGATTCAGCTCCTCCCCCAGCTTGATAAGCTCGTCAGTGGTATCTCCCTGGGCAGAGACCACAACGACCATATCATTTCCCTCCCGGTAAGAACTCGTGACAATCCTCGCCACGTTCTCAATCCGTGCGGGATCTGAAAGGGAAGTACCTCCAAATTTCTGAACAATTATCGCCATATTCTCTCTAGCCTTCTCTGATAATATGGGGCTATCATTCCCAAGGCGCGGGGAAATATACGTCTGGCGTAGGTGCGGCAGGTGCGGGCGTGGCACTCCCAGACGGATATTCAGGATACGGGAAATCTGGATACCAGGGGTATGTGAACGGATCTAGCGTCGGAGCAATTGTGGGAATCGGAGACGGCGAGGTCACGACATTTCTTCCGGTAATATGATCTGTCAATCCGTTGCAGGTCCCCGGCATATTGTCAACTTCATACCATCCCTGGGCGACATCTGTGCATTTTGGACCTGCAAGCTTGCCGCTGTCGCGGCAGAAAGTCCTGGTCGTGACGTTTTCGCTTAAGACCCAGCTGCCGCTCTGGGACCAGTCGTAATTATCCCTAAGATAGATTGTGAGTTCCCTTAGCATACGCCTGTTGGCGCGGGTGTTGGTCTGCTCCCTCGGATATTCATAGCCGGTCCACATTCCCATGGTGCAAAAGTCTGTTCCGATTATTGTCCAAATATCGTATTCGTCGTCGGTTGTTCCCGTCTTTCCATATATATTCATATCTAGGTCGCTAAAATTGCCGTACAATGTCCCAAGAGGGTCACGCACAGGGCATTGCAGGAGTTTGTTTAAGACCGTCGCCTGCTCCAGTGTCATCACCTGGTCACCGGGGTTTACCTCCGGGCGGTTGTCTAAAATGACATTGCCGTCGTGGTCCTTCACATAGTAGTAGGTCATCGGCTCATGGTAGATTCCTCCGGAGGCGTAGACGGCAAATCCCGCCACCATCTGCTCCACTGTAACCCCCCAGCTTTGGCCCCCCAAGGCCATGGCGGAGATACTGTGGGAATCGTCCTCTGTAAGGGTGGTAAAATGCAGGCTTTCGGTCAGATAATTATAGCAGGCCTCGGGGGTGACGTCATTGCAAAGCCATGCGGCGGGGGCATTTTGACTCTCCGCTATGGCCTTGTCCACGCACATATATCCCTTATAGGTACCAGAGAAATTGCTGGGGCCGTTGTTCGGGTAATTTGGGAGGGGGCGGTCGTTTAGCACAGAGCCGTAGGTCACTTTCCCGGTCATAATGCCAACGGCATAGGGACTTATTGGTTTGATCGCGGAACCTGACGGGCGGCTCGCGTCAGAGGCAAAGCTGAAAACCCTCTTGGCGGTCTTTTCATATCGAGAGCCGACCACGGCCATTACCCTCCCGGTATACGGGTCCATCATATAAAAGCCAAGCTGTACGTTTGGATCTTCCGGAAGCTCTGTCGTGCGAGAGAGGAAGAAGTCCTCAATATCATTTTGAAAATTCAGGTCCATCGCGCAATGTATCTCATATCCGGCATTGTAGAGGTAGGCCTCCGCAACATCTTCAGAATAGCCGTACTTTTCCATGAGGTCATCAACGACGTCTTCAAACATCAAATCGATATACCAGTTCCAGCCCTCGACATCGTCCTCGTCCTCCTCATCATTGTTCCCGGATTCCTCGCCTAGGAAATCCATCTTGTTAAGTTCAGAGACAGCCTCGTCATGTTCGCTTTTGCTTATCGGCGCGGTCAGCCTGCTGCTCAAAGCGCCCTGCTCTGAGAGTTCCAGCATTCTGTCGAGGACTACCTCTGCCCTCTCCTTGGCATCATCAGGGAAGAGAATGGGATTGTACTGCCACGGGTTCTGGCAAATTCCGGCAATTAGCGCGCACTCCGCCAAATCACATTCCGTGATGGATTTTCCAAAATAGAAGTTAGCTGCGGCCTCCACACCCTGGCACTGGCCCCCGTAGTTTACGACGTTTAGGTAGGCCTCTAAGATCTCTTCCTTTGTATTCCCAACATGGTGGACGCCGTCGCTGGACGTATACCCGCCCTCAAGATTTAGTGCGGTAAATATCTCCTTGATCTTGCGCTTGATACTTACCTGGTTCTCACCCGTGATATTTTTTATAAGCTGCTGGGTTATGGTGGAGCCTCCGCCTCCCTCCGCGTTCGTCGCCAGTTTGTAGACAGCGCCCAGCGTTCCGCGCCAGTCCACCCCGTGGTGGGACATGAAGCGGTGGTCCTCTATGGCTATCTGGGCAGTCTTCATATAGATCGGGATCTCGTTTAACGGGACCCAGACCCTGTTTTCATTGCTGTATAGGGACAAATACTCAGTGGAGGTCCCGTCAGGGTTGTCAAGATATACCATGCTGGAGTAGCTAAGGCTCATATCAGAGATATTCGGAGGCTCGACATTGCGATAGCTGAGAATATGAGAGGCCAGAGAGATAAACACCAGCAATCCGGCTATACACAGGACCCAGAACACAGTCTTTATGGTTTTAAAAACCATCCCTGCCATCGTGCCAAAAGTGGCTCCGGCCACCGTGGCAAACTCCCCTTTAGTACGAGAGGATTTTTCCACGTAAAGAGAAGATGAGCTGTATTTATTCATGTCTTCTTTTCTTTTCAAGTGAGGAACTCCTTTCATTTGGGTACACGCATCTATCGCAAAAACAGGATATGCCCTCCGCGGGCAGGCGGAAAAACGCCGTCAAAAATCTTTTCAACGTTGAGATTATATATCAAAGCCAAGCATAAGTCAAGAAAGATGAGAGAATCTTAATATCTTGCGTATCTCTGTCTTGGGTTTATTTGGGTTTTTCAAAAAAGGCCTGGATTTTTCCGGAGGAAGTTATTATTGTATCTCTCCCCCCGCCGCAGGCGGGGGGAGAGATACTCAAAGAGCAAACGCTCTAAAAAGGCCTGGTTTTTGGGTTTTTGCTATTATCTGTTATCTTCTGTATTGATCTAACTGGATCTAGACCACTTCATCCAATGGGAGAGAGAAAAGCACCGGGCCCATTGCCGATGCTTTTCCATAATTACTTTTACTTTTTTACTGTCCAGCATTTCCAACTCTGCATAGGAGGGTCCCCATTTATCTGCAATGCTTTCTGCGCTTGGGTTTTCTCATATAGTGAGAGGTCAAGACTATTCCCATCCCGGAAACCACGCAGGCCGCAAACCAAGGTAATATGTTCCTCTCGTCCCCTGTGGGGGGAGTGTCAACGGGTGGTCCCGGCGGGCTAGGCGGGTTGGTAGTTGGCGGAAACGGAGTTGTCGACGACGTTGGTGTTGGGGTCGGCGTAGGCGTCGGGGTTGGTGTGGGTGAAGGCGTTGGAGTAAACGGCGGTGTAAACGGAGGCGGCCAGGTGGGGAAATCATTTATAAATTCCACCTCTGCTGTACCACCCGGCGGGATGGTTCCCTGGGCATATCCCTCTGCGGGAGTTGTGGTATAGCCGTCCTGGTTTGCATCCAACTCAGTCACGGTATATCCGGTCCCCGGCGGGAGGCCAGTGGCGGTCTTGCTCTCACCGTCTTTGAGCGTGAACTCCGCTATGCCGTCCTTAAACGTCATCTCACCGTAGGTCCCATTTATGCTCTTGTCGCTCAGCTCCACACGAAAATGGAAGTCTTTTTCCCTGTCCCCCATTCCGGTGACTGTCTTCGTGACCTTGAGATCAACCGGCGGTGTGGGTGTGGGTGTTGTTGTAGACGGAGGTGTAGGTGTTGGCGTGGGCGTTGGCGT
>CAZRQD010000056.1:0-6314 GCA_964602365.1 uncultured Acutalibacter sp.
TCTATGCAGAGGATATCCTCAGGCTTTAGGGCGGCATAGGATGAACTGAGGGAATCAAGCTCCTCTTGGACCTCCGGCTCCTGCGGAGCATCGGGGAGATAGTATTTCCAGGAGGATTTCAGGGAATCATTCGGATGGCCGGAGAGCCAGAGACGGCCCAAAGAATTTTCCACCATATAGCGGACAATCCAGTCGGGCGTGAAGAGCTGGGTCGCGGCGGGGATATTTTCCTTTTGGATCTTGATATTCTTCTTGAGGTCTGAGAATACCTTGTCCTTGGGCTCGGTATTATAGTACTGGTAGAGCCAGCCGATGATCTGCACCTGATCCTTCCAGTCCTCCTCGGGAATGAGGGCTATCATCTGCTGTATGGGACTGCCCTCGCGCAGGAGGTAGTCCGGCAGGAGGAGCTCGGTATAATCCTCTATCTGCTGGAACATCCCGGGGAGGATTTTGGAGAGGGCGTTGCACTGGAGGATGAGGAGATACTTGAAAAGCTCCTCATCCATATTGGCGTTTTTAAGGGCATAGACCTTCTCCATGTCAAGACCCTCCAGCTCTAGGTGGATGGCCTCGGAGAGAATCTGGGGCTTAAAATTCCCCTCTTCATCCGTAAACACCCGCACGTGGGTGGGGAGGTAGCCGTTGACCTCCATGAAGCGCAGGGCAGCGAAACGGTTGAACCAGGTATAGGCGACCTCCTCCATGACATGCGTGTACCCGTGGCGCTCTATCCTGCGGATCAGCGCCTGGCGCTGCCGCTTCTCGACATCTGAGAGGAGGCGGCCGTTTACACTGTCGGCGCCGGGGTCGGGCGTCCTATCCGAGGTGATTCCATACTGCAGGGCCTTTTGAGAGACGCGCTTTATGAGCTCTACCCGCGCCCAGACTGCGTATTTCTTTATGGCGTTTTTGTCCATTTTATCTCCTCCCTAGTTTAGCTTAATGCCGTCGCAGCCGTTTAAAAGCTGCTTTAGCTCCACACGAACCTTGTCTAAGTAGGCGTCTATCTCCTCATCTGACTGCAGGACCTTGGCGGGGAACATCGCCTGCCTGTATATGGTCTTGATGACCTTTGGAGGCTCCGGATCTTTCGACCTTTTGAGGGTCTCTATGAGGTCTATGGTCTCATCCCTGTACTGCCACATCTGCGGGATTAAGCCGTCTAGGAGGGCGAGAACCCTGTACTGGGAGATCTGCGCCTCCTTCTGGGAGTAGAATTTGTCTGCCTTGTCTAGGACGGCTTTGAGTTTTGGGTCGCCGTCCGCTGCGGCAATCACCGCGGCCCTGCACTGGCGGCTGATCTCTAGCAGCTCGGCGCGCTTCTTCTCTAGCATCGCGCCGTGCTTTTCGCGCACGGTGGCCATAAGGCCGTTGAGCTCGGGAATACGGGAATAGTCATAGCTGCCCGTGGGGACCATGGTTATCAGGCGGATATTGTTGAGGGCCCGGTTCGCCTCCTCATCCTTGGCGATATAGTCGCGGTCCACCCTAAGCTCGGACTCGTACTTCACGGCGGAATCGAAGAGGGTGACGCGGTTTTTGAAGAAGCTCTCCACGTCTTGGAGCTTGTCCTTGAGGTCATAGAGGTCATCCTGCCTTTGAATGACGCGGTTGATGAGGGCGGTATTGTCCTTTTTCTGGGAGAGGACATCCTTCACCGCGGCGACGGCGGAGGTTACAAGCTCTTTGCCGGGGTAATTATGGCCCTCATAGCGGGCAAGCAGGTCCTCAAAATGCCGCTGCTCTGCAGAAAACTTCTCCACAATATGGGCTATAAGCCCGTCTTCGTCCTGCGGGACGTCCATCTCGTCGAAATAATCCCGCAGAAATTCCCTGACCTCGCGGACCTTCCCGATGGAAACCGCCTGCCTTATGGAGATGGAGGTCTTGCCGACCTCGCTCTTTTTGCGAAGCATGTCCGGCAGTTTGGGGTCTGTCGGCTGGATGGTGGCGCCGGCGTACTTTATGGTGACCCGCTGGTCGCGTATGAGATGAGCCACCACGGCGGCAATGTCGATCTCCCTCCAGCCGTAGGGGATGGCCTGGTAGCGGCTCTGCACGTCTGCCATTGAAGTGGGCAGGTTGCGGTTGTGCTGCATCTCCAGGTATTCAGCGACCTTGGCGGCGGCGTCGCGGTTGGGCTCGGCCCCGGGGAGGGTATCCGCGGCGCCCGTGAGGATGGCGGCTATGTCGGCGTCGGTCTCGGCGTTCTTCCGGATGAGGTTTAGGTCGCTGTAGACGTGGGTGACGAGGTATTCCAGGGCCTGGTCCAGCCTGGCCTTTGCGTCGCCGGAAGTGACCTCCAGGCGCTCGCCGTCAACATAGATATCGGCGGCCTCTATGGCCTTTTTAAGCTGGACCTTCGCGTCGGACTCAAACTTGCCGGCCTCCTCCTGATGGACGCGGATGATGTCCTGCACGGTCTTTGGCAGCTGAGAGACATTGCGCTGCTTCACATATTTGTGAACCTTCATGGCGCTTTCAATGGACTCGTAGTAAGGCGTGTCTGAAAGGACTATAACGGCCTGCCCGGAGGATTCCGCCATCAGGCGGATACCCGTCTTCTCCACGGGATCTGTGGCGACGGTGAGAATCCGCAGGCGCATCCCGCCGGAGGCGGAACCAAAGGTCTGGTTATCGACCATCTGTTCAAAGGCAAAGTCATACTTTCCGTATCTGTATTTCTTTACGGCGTAGATATCCCCGAAAATCATGTGGCCGATGCGCTCCACGATGGAGGCGGTGTCAACGGGGGTATTCCTGATTTCCCGCTGGATATCCTGCTCCTCATCCGTGAGGAAGTTATAGACCTCGCCGGTGCGCCCGATGTAGTTCTGGCTTTGGAGACGGTCTAAGCTGGCGCGCACCTGCTCTCGCATAATGATCTTGTCTAGGCGGATATCATCCGCCATGAGAATGACTATATTGTCGATATTTGCCTTGATATCATCGACATAGCGCACAAGATAGAGGAGCTTTAGGACGTTCACGTCCTGCGGCTCTATGCCGTTTCCGTCATCGGCGGCGCGCTCGCAGCGCTCTATAACGCGGCGGATGGAGCTGTCGAGGAAGGTGTGGACGGTATCGTAGAAGAGGTAGATCGGGGCGAGGGCATACTCATCCCTGTCCTCGATTTTCTGAGACGCCTCCTGAAAGCCTGAGAGCATGGAGCGCTCTCCCCCGGAGAGATGCTTGCCGGAGTTGCCGTGCTTACGGATCTCTGCGAATACCTTTTGAATGAGAATAAACTGGTACGGTACAAACGGGAAGTCCCGTGCGAATTCTCCTGCGCCGCCGTAGCCCTTTATATCGAGGACGGAGTCTTTAAAGCTGAACAGATTGCGCAGGACAGAATCGTTTTCCTCATAGACCCGCTTTAGGTCCCTCTCCGCCTCCGGGGTCTTTAGAAGGATACGCTTCTGAATGACCTCGTCTGCGGAGGCTGAGGAGAGGGAAAGTCTCGTCTTGAAGCGCGCCTGGATGCGGGAAAACTCGTTCTCGCGGGCCTTGATAACCTCGTCGATGGCCTCCTGCCCGGTGCAGACCACCCAAACCTTGCCCTCACATTCGCTGCCGATTTTCTCGACAAGGGACTGGAGGTTTAAGAGCAGGTCTGTATCGCCGCCGACATACTGCCCGACCTCATCTACCATGAAAAGGAGGCGGAAGTCCCGCGGCTTGGAGTTGACGTATTCCTTGATCTCTGAGACAAGCTGTGCGATAGAGGTCTCCACGGTCTCGGTCCCGTTAAACCAGTTCTTGGCCGCGCTCTCGCTCATGCCGAGAACCTGTTCAAGGGTCGCGACGATATCGTCCTCAAAGAAAGCGAAGGCATCGCGGGATTCCAGCCAAGGCGCGCCGTGCTTCTCCTCAAACACACGGCGAAACTCTGCAGTCTTGCCCTTCTTCGCGATGAACTGCTCCAGTTTGGCAACTTTCAGGTTCTCGCCATAGAATCCCAGGTAGTTATAGAACATCTTTGCAAAAACACGCAGAACTGCCGTCTTGTCCTTGTTGATGGAGCCCTCTATATCGATATTGAAAAGGATGGCGTCGGCCTTGGTCTTTGTGGCGTTGTCAACCAGCATGAAGGTGGCGGGATCATCGTCAAACTTTCTGCGAAAACGCTCTACCGTCTTTTCTCCCCGGACCTCCCTATTCTCCAGCAGATAGGCCAGCATTTTCAGGAAGTGAGATTTACCGCTTCCAAAGAATCCGGAAATCCAAACGCCGATATCAGCGGTCTTTTCCTGAAAAGAGTCCAGGTAGTTGTTAAAAAAAGTGATGAAGTGTTTCTTGAGCTCCCTTGTGATGACGTATTCATCCAGTTCCTGAACGAGGACATCACTTGCGTCCTGGTCCACCTGAACAACGCCGTTTATCGGACGGTTAATGTCCTCTTTAAACATTCTTTCGATTCTCATGCCACTACTCCTCCTTATACGATATTGAATGCCCGGTAGTACGGATTGGGATCTAGTATATCAAAAAGTTTTACGTAACGTCCGTCGAAAGTTCCGGGATACATGACAAGTATCGGAACGTCAGAAAAATATGGCTGCATGGCGTCAAGCAGAGAGTGTACCCGGATAAAGGGGAAGGCCTCTCCGACACCGGTTATAAGGACGACGTCTCCCGGCTCGTGCGGGTCGTAGCGCATTTTATTTATAAAGGCCGTATTGTTCGCGATTCGTTTTATCTGATCCAAAATAAACTGTTTACCCTTTTTCTCCTCCTGAGGAGGAATCCTGTCCGTAATGCGCTTATCATCACAGATGGAGAGGAAGACCTTATAGAGGTTGTATTCTAGAAGTCGGCATGGGAGGTTCTGGTCTGTCAAAAGCTTCTCCGTAAAGCGCCGCACCGCCATCTCGTCCTTCGGGTCATAGCAGAAGATGCGGATATTGACCTCGTTTGAAAGTCCCTTTCCCTCCAGAAATTCCCGACTCTGGATCAATTCTCTAAGTGAATCTAGGCGTTCATTTACATCATACATTCTCAAAACTCCTTTATGTAAGGCAGTTAAATGCGGGAAGAGCAATTTCCTGACCATCCTTGCGGATGGCGTTTTCGAGCAGAGGGCTGATCAGCACGGGATTTAGATGATCGGAACCAGGGCTGTCCAGATACTCGTTCTCCACAAGCGTTTTCGTCAGCACCTGGCAAATCTTGGTGATTGTTGAACCACTCCAGGTGGCAACCCAATCATCCTGTTCCTGCAGACGCATGAAAAACACATTGAGGTCCATTTTACTGAACTTGCTGTCGAGTTTTAGGTACTTATCCCCGATGACCGTCAGCATAAAATCCCATACAAGCCTGTACTGGCGCATCATGGCATATAGGCAGATCTGCTTAGCAACGTCGCTAGGCTGGCTTGAGACGGCATTGATCAGCGCTTCATCCTCCATTGATTCTAACCTGCGTATGCAGGCAACAGCCATCCTGCGCAGGGATTTTTCTGTAGGATACTGAAATAAATTGCCGGAAACGACCCGATTTACCACTTCATCTCTATTTAGCCCCTCAGTCATCAGCCTTGCCGTTATGCGCATCTCGTAGAACAGAAACTGTTCCCTGGTCAGAGCGGCATTGTATGGGCTGGCGCTTTTTAAGGCTCTATCTGTTCTCGACGCCATTATTTACCTCCGGTACGCGTCTGCCGCGCAGCGGGTTCTTTTTCACCGTCTCGCTGGGCAGGCACGGTCTCAATTATCTCGTTAATATTGCAGTTTAGCGCCTCACAGATTTTCAGAAGCACGTCTGTGGTCAGATTTTCACCCTTTCCAAGTTTTGCGAGAGAGGCGGTGCTGATCCCGCTAATCTCACGAAGGTCTTTCTTTGTCATTTCCCGCTGCGCGAGCATCACCCACAGTGGTCTGTAACTGATACGCATAAGCACCTCCATCATTACATTTGTGTCATTTCTAACTGAGCTTCATTTATTTGCCCAAGATCACAGGGATAACTGAACTGACTGTCCCTCTGCCGTAGCTGGGGATATATTATTCTACCAAAGTTTTTTCTCCTTTTCAACATAAAATTTGTTATCGCAAACAAGAAGCATGCGATGTAAAATATCTGGACCTTCTCCCTGTCATCAAGAGGAGGGAATGAGCTCAGTTTAACTGCTGTCATCTGAAAATTTACCGATTTTCTTTCTGTTTCTAATTCTTCCCCCTGTCACCTCACAGTATTCGCGATTGAAATTAGGATACTCTCTTGCCATTTTTTCAGTCCCCTTTTCAGGTGATTTTTTGGGAGCCATAAAAAATACCCCCCATATATAGGCTAAAACGGGGTTTTTCGTG
>CAZRQD010000057.1:0-6290 GCA_964602365.1 uncultured Acutalibacter sp.
GAGGTACATAATCTCTGAAAGGTGTGGGAAAGAAAGATGAAGAAGGGAAAAATCAAAGAATTTTTCAAGGCGTTTTTTGACGTGACTTTTTTAAAGTATATGCTGGTTGGCGTGGCGAATACGCTGATAGGCATGGGGGTCATGTTCCTTTTTTACAATGTATTCCATCTGGATTACTGGATTTCGACCGCGGCGAACATTGTATTCGGTTCGATATCTAGTTATATCCTCAACAGATTTTTCACCTTCAAGAACCGCATGAATACCGGCAAGACCATATGGAAATTCATCCTCAACATAGCGCTTTGCTATCTTATAGCCTACGGTGTGGCGAGGCCGATTGTTAGGGCGATTCTCACCGGCGCCGGGCAGAGCCTGCAGGATAATATCTCCATGCTAGTGGGGCAGGGGACATTTGTACTGTTAAACTATGTGGGGCAGCGGTTCTTTGTCTTCAAAAAGAGCGAGGAGAACGAGGGGCAGAAGTAGGGGTAAGATTTTCTTGACACCCCGTGGAGATTTCGGGTAAAATAGCAGCGTTTGGGCGGGGTTTCCGCTTAGGGCTTATTTTAATGCAAGGAGCATGGTTTATGGAAAAGAGAGAGATGATCTACGAGGGAAAGGCGAAAAAGGTCTTCTCCACGGATGATCCTGAGGTCTATATCGTCTCGTACAAGGACGATGCGACCGCATTCAATGGCATCAAAAAGGGTACGATAGCGGGAAAAGGCGTCGTGAATAACCGCATGTCGAACTTCATGTTCTCGCTGCTTGCGCGCGAGGGCATACCTACCCATTATATAGAGGAGTTAAACGACCGCGAGACCGCGGTGAAAAAGGTGAGTATTATTCCGCTAGAGGTGATAGTGCGAAACACAGCCGCGGGGAGTTTTTCAAAGCGTCTCGGCGTGGAGGAGGGAACGGCTCTCCTCACCCCTGTGCTGGAGTTTTGCTATAAGGACGATGCCCTTGGGGACCCGCTTGTAAACGACTACCATATACTTGCGCTTGGCATAGCGACCAGGGAGGAACTGGACAGGATAGCGGAGATGACGTTTAAGATAAACGGGATCATGCTGGATTTCTTCAAATCCGTGGGCGTGGACCTGATAGATTTCAAGCTGGAATTTGGAAAGACCGCAGGCGGGGAGATAATCCTGGCCGATGAGATTTCCCCCGACACCTGCCGTTTCTGGGACGTGAAGACCCATGAAAAGCTGGACAAAGACCGCTTCCGCAGGGACCTTGGGAATGTCGAGGATGCCTATGCCGAGATGATGAGGCGCATAGGTCTGGGAGATTAGCCTATGGCGAGAGACGTATACGAATCCCCTCTCTCCTCCCGGTATGCCAGCGCGGAGATGAAATACCTCTTCTCAGAGGAGATGAAGTTTCGCACATGGCGCAGGCTCTGGATAGCCCTGGCCGAGGCGGAGATGGAGTTAGGTCTGCCGATAACGCAAGAACAGATTGAGGAGCTTAAAGAGCATGCCGAGGATATAAATTACGAGGCGGCAGAGGCCAGGGAAAAAGAGGTTCGGCATGATGTGATGAGCCACGTCTACGCCTATGGGCTGCAGTGCCCTAAGGCGGCGGGGATAATCCACCTTGGGGCAACGTCCTGCTATGTCGGGGATAACACCGACCTCATTATCATGATGAGGGCCCTGGAACTTATAAGGGATAAGATCGTGCGGGTCCTGCGCGTACTTGGGGATTTCGCGGAAAAATACAAGGATCTTGCGACGCTTGCGTTTACGCATTTTCAGCCGGCGCAGCCCACGACGGTGGGAAAGCGCGCGACCCTTTGGGCGCAGGACCTGCTGATGGATTTGGCGGATATAGAGTTTGAGCTTGAGAACAGGGCCCTTTTGGGATGCAAGGGCACGACCGGAACGCAGGCGAGCTTTCTGGAACTCTTTGAGGGGGACCACGAGAAATGCCGGGAGCTGGACAGAAAGATAGCGGAAAAACTCGGCTTCCCGCGCTGCTACCCCGTATCCGGACAGACCTATTCCCGAAAAGTTGACAGCAAGATATTATCTCTCCTCTCCGGCGTCGCGCAGAGCGCGGCTAAATTCTCGAACGATATAAGGCTCTTACAGCACCTCAAAGAGATAGAAGAGCCGTTTGAGACGGGACAGATAGGCTCCTCGGCGATGGCGTACAAACGCAATCCAATGAGATGCGAACGCATGGCTTCGCTTGCAAGGTATGTGATGGCCGACGCGCAGAACCCCGCCATGACAGCCGCGGCGCAGTGGTTTGAGAGGACGCTGGATGATTCCGCAAACAAGAGGCTTAGCATACCAGAGGCTTTCCTTGCGGTGGACGGGATACTCTCCCTTTACTTAAACGTTGCGGGAGGACTTGTGGTATATCCCAGGGTGATACGCGCAAACCTCACAAGGGAGCTGCCGTTTATGGCGACTGAGAATATTCTCATGGACGCCGTAAAACGCGGAGGGAACAGACAGGAGCTGCACGAGCGCATCAGGGTCCACTCTATGGCCGCGGCTAAGCGGATAAAGGAGGAGGGAGAGGAGAACGACCTCCTCAAGAGAATTTCGGAAGACCCCGCATTTGGGACTGACGAGGAGGAGCTTGGCAAACTCCTCTCCCCGGAAAAATACGTTGGCAGGGCCCCGCAGCAAACGGAGGAATTCCTCTTGGAGGTCTTGTGGCCGGTTCTTGAAAAATACAGGGATATTCCTGATGAGAAAGCGGATATCTCTGTCTGATCTATCATACTGAAAGGTACGGATGAGAAATGGTAAAAGCCATCGTGGGCGCCTGCTGGGGCGACGAGGGCAAGGGAAAGATGACTGATCTCCTTGCGCGGGACTCTGACATAGTTGTGCGCTTTCAGGGCGGGAGCAATGCAGGTCATACCATAATAAACGAGTATGGACGTTTTGCCCTGCATTTGCTCCCCAGCGGAATATTCAGGCAGAACGTTCTAAACATTATCGGGAACGGTGTGGCCCTCTCCATAGACAATTTCCTCTCAGAGCTAGAGGACGTTGTCTCAAAGGGCGTGCCGAAGCCAAATATACTGGTCTCGGACCGCTGCCAGATCCTGATGCCATACCATAGGGCTCTGGACAGCATGGAGGAGGCAAGGTTAAAGGACAGGGCTTTCGGCTCCACAAAGAGCGGCATAGCCCCCTTCTATGCGGACAAGGCATCTAAGATCGGTTTTCAGGTGAGCGAGCTGTTCTTGGACGACGACTCTCTCTACGAGAGAATAGACCACGTCTTGGCGGTTAAGAACGTGCTTTTTACAGAGCTATACCACGTAGAACCGCTGCAGCGCGAAGAGGTCTTCTCCACCCTGCGGGACTACCGCGACAAAATCGCGCCGTTTGCTGCCGACACCTTCTCGATTTTAAGGGATGCCGTGAGGGAGAAAAAGAATATTCTTTTGGAGGGACAGCTGGGGTCGCTTAGAGATCTCGACCTCGGAATATATCCTATGACGACCTCCTCCTCACCCGTGGCGGGGTATGCCGCGGTTGGAGCGGGCGGCATACCGCCGTATGAGATTAAGGAGATAATTGCCGTTGTCAAGGCGTATTCCAGCGCGGTCGGCGCGGGGGAATTCGTCTCTGAGATCTTCGGCGAAGAGGCTGAGGAGCTGAGACGCCGCGGCGGCGATAAGGGGGAATACGGCGCCACCACCGGCAGACCGAGGCGCGTGGGCTGGCTGGACCTGGTGGCAGCGAGATACGGCTGCGAGGTACAGGGCGCAACAAGCGTTGGGTTTACCGTGCTGGACGCCCTCAGCTATCTGGACGAGATACCGGTATGCGTGGCATATGAGATCGACGGGAAACGCGTGGAGAATTTCCCGACGACCTCTAAGCTGAAGTTCTGCAAACCGGTTTACGAGGTCCTGCCGGGCTGGAAATGCAAAATCACCGGAATAAGAGAGTATGGGGACCTTCCGGAAAATGCGAGGCGCTATGTGGAGTTCGCCGAAAAGGGACTTGGGGTCCCGATTACGATGGTCTCTAACGGTCCTTCGCGAGACGATATCATATATAGATAGAATCGGACCATATGGGCCGGCTGCTTTTGGAGGTGCGGGATGAGTAACCAGACCGGGCGCGAGCTTATAATAGTTCTGGATTTCGGCGGGCAGTACAACCAGCTGATAGCCAGAAGAGTCAGAGATTTGGGGGTTTACTGCGAGATAATTCCCTACACCGCAAAGCTCTCAGAGCTGATGGGAAAAAAGCCAAAGGGGATTATACTGACGGGGGGTCCAAACTCAGTCTATGCCCCGGACTCTCCAAAGGCGCAGGATGGTTTGTTTGAGATTGGAGTCCCCATACTGGGAATCTGCTACGGCTGCCAGCTGATGGCGCAGACGCTTGGCGGAAAGGTCATAGAGGCGGGAGAGGATTTCGCAAGGGAGTTCGGCAAGACTGAGACAGATTTCGACACGACCTCCCCGCTGTTCTTTGGTATGCCATCGCATAGCGTCGCATGGATGAGCCACGGGGATTACCTAGAGGAGGTCCCGCCCGGTTTTAAATCCATAGCGAGGACAAAAAACTGTCCCACCGCTGCGATCGCATGCGAAAATTTTTACGGGGTGCAGTTTCACCCCGAGGTGACGCATACCGAATTTGGAAAGGAGATACTCTCAAACTTCCTCTTCAGAATCTGCCATTGCAGCGGAGACTGGGAGATGGATGATTTTATAGAGACCACGGTAAAAAACCTGAGAGAGCGGATAGGGAGCGCCGGCGTAGTACTGGGCCTCTCTGGCGGGGTGGATTCCTCTGTCGCAGCGGCGCTTCTCAGCCGGGCGGTGGGAAAGCAGCTGACCTGCGTTTTTGTGGACCAGGGACTGATGCGCAAGGACGAGGGCGATATTGTTGAAAAGAGCTTTTCCGGCCGCTTTGACCTCAACTTCGTGAGGCTGGACTGCCGGGACCGCTTTATGAAAAAACTTAAGGGAGTGACGGACCCGGAAATCAAGCGGAAGATAATTGGGACGGAGTTCTTCGAGGTCTTTTGGGACGAGATAAGAGAGCGGTATTCCGGCGGGTTTTTCGCGCAGGGGACGATTTACCCCGACAGGATAGAGAGCGGAAAGGGAGATGCCGCCACCATCAAGACCCACCATAACCAGGTAAAGCTTCCGGAGGATATAGATTTTCTCGGCGTGATAGAGCCCTTGGGGGACCTGTTTAAGGACGAGGTGAGAGAGGTGGGGGAGAAGCTTGGCCTGCCGCACGAGCTGGTCTGGAGGCAGCCGTTCCCCGGCCCGGGCCTTGGCGTGAGAGTGGTGGGCGAAGTCACCCCGGAGAGGGTAAAAATCTTGCAGGAGGCGGACGCGGTTCTCAGAGATGAGGTGGAGAAAAGCGGCTATTCCGAAAACCTCGCGCAGTTTTTCGCCGTGCTGCCGGGGGTGAAGACCGTGGGCGTCATGGGCGACGCACGAACCTATGAGGAGCTTGTCGCCATCCGCGCGGTGACTACCGACGACTTTATGACAGCCGACTGGGCGAAAATCCCCTATGACCTGCTTGGCAGAATATCCAACCGCATTATTAACGAGGTGGACCACGTGAACAGGGTCGTCTACGACATCACCTCTAAACCCCCCGGCACCGTGGAATGGGAATAAACTTTTGGTAAAATATAAAACGGCCTCCCGCTTTGGGAGGCCTGCTTCATTCCGCTTTTTTCAATCTTACTTTCCGGCGTAATTGTAGAGCATCGTCATTATCTGCGCACGGGTGCAGGGGTCGGAGGGGTGGAAACCGCCGTCAGGATAGCCCGCGACTATTCCGTTCTGCTTTGCCCAGATAGCCGCATTATAGTAGTAGCCGTCCTGTTCCAGGTCTCCAAAGGGGCTGTCGCCTGAAACCGCAGGGGAACCCGCAGCCTTGTAGAGCATGGTGACGACCTGCTCTCTCGTGCAGGAATTATCAGAGCCGAAGAGCCCGTCCCCAACGCCGGAGGTGATTCCGTTTTGCTCTGCCCAGAGCGCGGCCTGATAATAATACGAATCCTCGCTTACATCGCTAAACCCGATATCTCCCTCCACACTCGGCGCGCCTGCCACCTTCCAGAGGAAGGTCACGATATGCGCCCTCGTGCAGGTATCGTCGGGGTGGAAACCGCCGTCCGGATAGCCGGAGGTTATGTTATGCTCTGCCGCCCATTTCACAGGCTCCGCATACCAAACATCAGCCTTCACGTCCGTAAATTGCGGAACACTCGGCGCCGCGGTGGGCTCAGGTTCGGCACTGGGCGCAGGTGTAGCGGTGGGC
>CAZRQD010000058.1:0-5995 GCA_964602365.1 uncultured Acutalibacter sp.
CCAATCGTCCATCGGGTATAGAACCCCAAATCCCTCTGAAATGCTGGCTAACCTTCTCTTTCAAGCAGGGCGACGGCCCTGGCAGCTATGCCCTCTCCGCGGCCGGTAAATCCCAAACCCTCCTCTGTAGTGGCCTTGACGCTTATATTTTCAAAGTTGGTGTCGCATGCTCTGGAGATATTTTCTCTCATCCGCTGTATATAAGGCGCGATTTTCGGCCTCTGCGCGATAACGGTGGCATCGATATTTTCTATTCTATATCCGGCATCTCTCACCCTTAGCACGACTTGGCTTAAAAGTTCCAGGCTGTCCGCTCCCTCAAATTTCGGGTCCGTATCCGGAAAGAGGTGACCGATATCCCCCAGCGCGGCTGCCCCTAAAAGAGCGTCCGCGACGGCGTGAAGCAGCACGTCCGCATCGGAATGTCCCAGAAGCCCTTTCTCAAACGGGATCTCCACCCCGCCTAAGATGAGCTTTCTCCCCTCGGCAAGCCTGTGGACGTCATAACCCTCTCCTACGCGCATTTTCCCCCTCCTATTCTCTTTTTCTATCAGAAGAGCGCCTGCCATTAAGAAATCTTCCGGCGTTGTAAGTTTGATGTTACCATATGTTCCGGCAGTGAGTTTTACCCGCCCGCCTATGCTCTCGATAAGCTGGCAGTCGTCAGTATAGCTCTTTCCCTCAGCTTCCGCCTTTTCAAGGGCCTCTCTGTACAGTTCCCGCGAAAATCCCTGCGGGGTCTGGATATTGTACAGCCTCTCTCTCTGTACGGTGGATTCCACAAACTCATACCCCAACTTGCAGGTATCCTTGCTCTTTACCGCCGCAGTGGACGCGCCGTATTTCAGCGCATCCTCACAGACGGCAAGGACCGTCTCGCCTGATACCAGGGGCCTTGCCCCGTCATGTATGAGTATATATCTCCAGTTTTCAGAGAGCGCGGCTTCCCCTGCCCTCACGGAGTCCTGCCGCAGCTCCCCTCCGGGTACAAAGCTTACAGGGACCTCGCGCTCTCCCACGGCGGCACGCACAAACTCTTCCTCTCCCGGTTTGCAGACCACGGCAATCTCTCCAACAAGGGGACAGGATGTGATGGCATCTACGCTTAGTTTTATTACGGGAACCCCCGCAAGCTTTCTCAAAACCTTATTTTCTCCCCCGCCCATGCGGGTGGAATTTCCCGCCGCGACCACTATGGCGCCAAAAAGTTTTTCCATCACCCTCACCCTTTCGCCCTCAGGATAGCATAAGCCGGGCGGAATTTCAACCGCTTAAAAATAAAACTTTTGGAGAGACCTCTCTGTTATAAAAAAGCGTTATGATTTTTTGCTATTTTACTATTGAAATAATTTTTGATCAGGTATATAATAAGCTTGTATAGTGTAGAAAAGAAAAAATGATGAAAAGGAGCAAAAATGGACATTTTCTCGGTTTTTTCCCTAGTTGGCGGCTTGGCTTTCTTCCTCTACGGAATGAATGTCATGTCCTCTGGCCTGGAACGCATGGCCGGCGGCAGGTTGGAGAAAATCCTGCAGTCTGTGACGTCCAGCAAGCTGAGAAGTCTCATGCTGGGTATGCTTATCACCATCGCCGTACAGTCATCTTCAGCGGTTACGGTAATGCTTGTGGGACTTGTAAACTCAGGAATCATGCAGTTTTCTCAGACTGTCACAGTGATAATGGGCAGCAATATCGGCAGTACACTCACCACGTGGATTTTGGCGGCGACGGGAATAAAAAGTCAGAATTTTTTCTTGAGACTCTTAAAACCCGAATCCTTTTCCCCGATACTTGCCATGATAGGCGTGGTCCTCATCATGGCGAACAAGACAGGCAAAAAGAGAGATGTGGGAAGTATCCTTGTGGGTTTTTCTGTCCTCATGACGGGTATGAGCTTGATGAGCCAGTCTCTCAGTCCGCTTGCGGATTCCCCCGAATTTAAAAAAATACTGACTATGTTTAATAATCCCATTCTTGGCGTTCTCATGGGTGCGGTGGTCACCGGTGTGATACAGAGCAGTGCGGCCTCTGTCGGCATACTACAGTCGCTCTCCATGACGGGGGATATCACATTTGGCATGGCAATACCTATTATTATGGGACAGAACATCGGCACCTGCGCCACGGCGCTGATCTCCTCTATCGGAACAAATAAAAACGCCAAGAGGGTAGCGGCGGTGCATGTATATTTTAACGTTATAGGAACTGTGATCTGTCTCTCGGCGTTTTACGGGTTGAATGCGTTCTTCCATTTTAAGTTTATAGATTCCCCGATAACTGCCGTGGGAATTGCGGCGGTGCATACGCTGTTTAATATTGTCAATACCGTGATTTTGCTGCCGTTCTCCAAACAGTTGGAAAAGTTAACGACACTTACTATAAGGGAGAAACGTACCAAGGAGGAACTTCTAGACGAGCGCTTGCTGCTCTCCCCCGGTCTTGCCATAGCGGAGAGCCGCAAGCTGGCCGTTAGCATGGCACAAATGGCCACGGAATCCATCTGCAAGGCGACAGAACTGATGGAAAACTTTGACAGTAAAAAGGCGCAGGAGATAACCCAAACGGAGGAGACAATCGATAACTACGAGGATAAGCTGGGAACCTACCTGGTAAAGGTGGCAAGCCGCCACCTGACGCCCACGGACAGCAGCGATGTATCTGTCCTGCTGCATGCCATAGGTGATTATGAGAGGATAGGCGACCATGCGGTGAACCTGCTGAGAGTTGCGGAGGAGATAGATGCGAAAGGCCTGCGCTTTTCAGATGAGGCGCAGGCAGAGGTTGCGGTAATCACCAGGGCGGTGAAGGATATTCTCAATATAACTGACGAGGCCTTCGCGAATAACGACGTCGCCCTCGCAAAGCAGGTTGAGCCGCTGGAACAGGTCATAGACGCGCTGACCATAGAACTGAAGGATCGGCATATCCAGAGGATGAGAGACGGCAAATGCAGCATAGAGATGGGTTTTGTCCTGTCTGACCTGCTGACAAACTACGCCCGCATAAGCGACCACTGCTCTAACGTCGGCGTCGCCGTGATCCAGAACAAGGAAACCGAGAAGGATACCCACGAATACCTAAATGAGGTTAAGAGCGGCGGCAGTCCGGAATTCACCATGGCTTTTCGGAAATATACCGAGGAGTATTCTCTGCCGCCCGTGGCCGCCCCGACCGCCGAAAAGCAAGGGGTATAGGGTCCTATTTCCGCTCTCTTTTCTTTTTCCTGCCAAGGGAAAGCGAGCGCATGGCATTTAACACGGCGATCACCAGCACACCCACGTCGGCGAAAACGGCCTCCCACATGGTGGAGAGTCCCAGAGCGCTTAGCAGAAGCACAACCGCTTTTATAAAAAGTGCAAAGAAGATATTCTCCCGGACAATCCTAAGCGTCCCCTTGGAAATCTCCAGCGCGAGGGGAATTTTTGAGAGGTCGTCGTCCATCAATACCACATCCGCGGCCTCAATCGCGGCGTCAGAGCCGAGACCGCCCATGGCTATGCCGACGTCCGCACGGGAGAGAACCGGCGCGTCGTTAATTCCGTCGCCGACAAAGACGAGCTTTCCGAGAGATTTTCTCTCCTCCAGAATCTCTTCCACCCTCTCAACTTTCTGCGAGGGCATCAGCTCGGAATATACCCTGTCCATTCCAAGGCTTTCAGCGACGGCGTTCGCTGTCTCTGCACGGTCCCCTGAAAGCATGACAGTCAGGTCCACCCCCTGCCTTTTCAAAGAAGAGATTGTGTCCTTCGCATTTTCCTTCACTGTATCGCTCACGGTGATACTGCCAAGATATTTGCCTTGGGCGGAGACATAGACTGTCGTGCCGGAGGATTTCTCCACCTTCGCTGGAATTTCAAGCTCCTCAAGAAGTCGGGAATTTCCCGCGGCAACCTCCCTCCCGTCAACTTTGGCAACCACCCCGCGGCCGGACAACTCTTTCACGTCCTCCACCCTATGGTCCTCAAAGTTGACTTTTGCCGTCTCTCTTATGCATTTCGAGACCGGATGGGAGGAATAACTCTCCGCCAGCGCAGTGAGATTTAGAAGCTCCTCAGCGGTCCCACTTTCGGGTCTGATCTCTGTTACCGAGAACCTCCCTTTTGTAAGCGTCCCGGTCTTGTCAAACACCGCGGTTCTTACATCGGCAAGCGCCTCCAAATAATTTCCTCCCTTTATGAGAATTCCGTTTTTAGAAGCTCCGCCTATTCCGCCAAAAAAGCTGAGCGGTACCGAAACCACAAGCGCACACGGGCAGGAGACCACCAGAAACATCAGGGCCCGCCTTATCCATCCCGCCCAGTTTCCAAAAAAGAGCGGGGGTATAACGGCGAGAAGCACGGCGCAAAGCACCACCACAGGGGTATAAACCCTTGAAAAGCGCGTGATGAAATTTTCTGTCTTCGCCTTTTTCGCGCTGGAATTCTCAAGCAGCTCTAGAATCTTCGCCACGGTAGACTCTCCGTAAAGCTTTTCCACCCTGACGTTTATGACACCGGTAAGGTTCACGCAGCCGCTGGTGACAACATCTCCCGGAAAGACATCCTTAGGCAGGGACTCCCCCGTAAGCGCCGAAGTATTCAGAGAAGAGCTGCCATCTATGACCTTGCCGTCAAGCGGGATCTTCTCCCCGGGTCTTACCACAATCTCCTCGCCAACCAAGACATCCTCCGGGTCCGTCTCGACAAGCTTCCCGTTTCTTAAGACGTTCGCGGTGTCGGGCCTGATATCCATAAGGGCGGCTATGGACTTTCTGGACCTGCCCACAGCATAGCTCTGAAACAGCTCCCCCACCTGGTAAAATAGCATTACGAATACCGCTTCGGGATACTCTCCCTCTCCAAAAAAGCCGGTGGCGAATGCTCCTATTGTCGCCAAAGTCATGAGAAAATTTTCGTCAAATACTCTGCCGTTTATGATATTTCTTCCCGCCTTTAAAAGCACGTCCCAGCCCACGATAAAATAGGGCGGCAGAAACAGCACGAACCTGAAGTCGCCGTCATATGGTATAAGGCAGGCTACCACCAAAAGAACGGCGGAGATTATGATGCGCACAAGTTTGTTTTTCTGTTTTGGCGTCACTTCCAAGGCCCCCTAACTGCCTGCCCGGGATTTACGGGCTCTTTATTTACTTGAGAAGTATAGTGCAGTCGGGCTCCACCTTGCGGCAGACCTTCACAACTTTCTTCATTACAGAGTCGAAGTCTTCCTCCTCGACGTCTATGCTCATCCTCTGCGTGAAGAAATTTACAGAGGCGTCCTTCACGCCGTCAACTTTCTTTATGGCGTCTTCCATCTTGAGAGCGCAGTTCGCGCAGTCCAAGTCAAGCAGATCAAATCTCTTTGTCATCTTAAAACACTCCTCTATTCTGTAATATGCTCCATTCCCTGTCCTAAAATGGTCCTGACATGCCCGTCGGCCAGAGAATAAAAAACCGTCTTGCCGTCACGGCGGTATTTCACAAGTTTGCTCTTTTTCAGCACCTGCAGCTGGTGGGAAATCGCGGACTGCGTCATGCCCAGAAGCTGGGCTATATCGCAGACGCACATCTCCGCCTCGAAGAGGACATACAGAATCTTAATGCGTGTGGAGTCGCCAAAGATCTTGAAGAGTTCCGCAAGGTCAAATAGCTGCTCCTCCGGCGGCATTTTCTCCGTCACCTGTTTCACAATGTCCTCGTGGACAAAGAGGAAATCACAGCTTGGCGCCAAGTTTGCGTCCTGCATTCGATTCAACATCCTTTCATATGAGCTTATGCTCATTTGTTCAAATAAAATATACTCCCTCTTTTCCCAAGTGTCAAGGGGAAAATCAAAAAAATTTTCGAAAAATTTCCCACCCCCTGCGGGGCGGGATAAAGTAAAATCTTAATTTTGCGTTAAGAGAGGCGGAATCTCAGCTTGTTCTCCTTCTGTTCCTCATCACAACATAGACGACATTTAGCGTAAGGACGACCAAAAACAGTACAGTGCCTGCCAAGAGCCGCGTCGTGGTGGT
>CAZRQD010000059.1:0-5989 GCA_964602365.1 uncultured Acutalibacter sp.
TGGGGAATACGGACCTTTGGTGGGCGCTAACGGACTCGAACCGCTGACCCCCTGCACGTCAAGCAGGTGCTCTAGCCAGCTGAGCTAAGCGCCCCTTTGCCTTACTCCCCTATTCTACATTATAGCTTGGAAAAAATCAAGACATTTTTTGCGGATTTTTAATTTTCTGAAATCAGCCTTAGGCGTAGCCGTACTTTTTCCTCTTGGCTACGATAAAGGCTAAGGTCACGGCTAAGGAGAGGGCTTCCGATACAATCACGGAGGACCAGATGCCGTCCACGCCAAAAAAGAGCGGGAGAAGCATCACCGAGGCGACGGGAAAGACCACGGTCCTCAAAAAGGAGATCGAGGCGGAGGTGACGCCGTCGTTTAGGGCGGTGAAAAACGAGGAGCCGAAAACACTCCCGCCGGAGAAGAGAAAACTTACCGCGTAGATCTTAAACCCGCTTAAGGTGAGGGCTAGAAGCTCATCATTATACCCCACATAGAGGGCTGAGAGGGGTTCTGCGAAGATCTCCCCGCAAAGGAGCATTACGAGGGAGGCGGAGAGAATTATGGCCGCGCTCTTTCTCAGCAGACTCTTAAGCTCCCCCCTGTTCTGCGCGCCGTAGTGAAAACCCACCACCGGCGCCACCCCGACGGAATAGCCTATGAAGATCGCCATGAAGATCATGCCGACATACATCATCGCGCCGTAAGCCGCGACGCCGTTCTCCCCGGCATAGCGTATAAGCTGGAAGTTGTAGAGCGCGCCGACCACCGACATGGAGATATTGCTTAGCAGCTCTGAAAATCCGTTTGTGCAGCCCTTTAGGAGGGCCCGCCCGTACAGGCGTGTTTTGCCAAGCCTTAGGAGGCTGCTGTTTGGCCGCAGGAAGTATATTACCGGGAACACCCCGCCGATCACCTGCCCTAAGTCTGTGGCTATGGCGGCGCCGACGAGCCCTAGGCGCAGGACCCCGACCAGGACGAAGTCTAAGACCATGTTGGTGACGCCTGAGAGTACGGTGAAGAAGAGCCCGAGGTTCGGCTTCTCCGCGGTGACCATGAAGCTCTGGAAGGCCATCTGCAGCATGAAGGCAGGCAGGACGGCGTTTATCACGCAGCCGTAGGTCACGCAGTCCTCTAACATCTCGCCGCTGGCGCCAAGCCACCGTGCCGCGGGCCGCATGAGGATATTCCCCAAAACGGCGAGAACCGTACCTGTAGCGGCGGTTATGTAGATAAAGAGGGAAAAGAGCCTGTTGGCATAATCCCTATTGCCCTCCCCAAGGGTTTTGGCCACAAGCGCGCTGCCGCCTGTACCGAACATAAACCCCACAGCGCCGAGAATCATCAGATAGGGAAAGATGAAGCTGACCGCGGCGAAGGGAGTCTTGCCGGCGTAGTTAGAGATAAAATAGCCGTCTACCACGCTGTAGGTGGATGAGAAGATCATCATGACGACGGACGGCAGGGTGAAGCGCAGAAGCCGCCTATATGTGAAATGGTCTGAAAGCTTGATTTTCATGTTCTCCTCCAAAACCGGACGGGGCGCGACCGAGGGCTTTCTATCGGGTCCGGCAGCACAAAATGGTTTTACCCCGACGGTGCGAAGTCTACCACTATTCGATTTGCCTGTCAACCCTACCCCTTGACACCGGGGAAAAAACTGGTAAAATAGAGATAGTTTGAGAAAGGGGAGTGGTTTGCTTTGAAACTTCTGGACGAAAAGAACCTGGCGCTTGAGATGGAGAATACCGCAGAGCCGTTTCTTGCCCGGTTTAGGAAGAGCGGCATGCTTGGCGGGGAGCTCTACTATGAGACCTACTTTATGCCCCAGGGCAAGGGGACCGTCGTCATAAGCCACGGCTTTTGCGAGGCGGCGCCGAAATTTTACGAATTTATCTACTACCTCATGCAAAACGGGTTTTCCGCAGCGATAATCGAGCACCGGGGGCATGGGCGCTCTGTGCGGATGGTGAGGGACAGAGAGCTTATCCACATCGACGATTTCGAGCGGTATGTGAGGGATTTTAACCGCTTCGTGACCCAGGTTGTAATACCCGGGGCAAATTCCCCGCTGATACTCTTCGGGCACTCCATGGGCGGGTGCATAGCCGCAAGGTACCTTGAGGAATACCCGGGGGTCTTCGAAAAGGCCGTGCTGAACTCTCCGATGATGGAGCTTGTCTCGCAGGTGGGACCGGCGTGGCTTGGAGGGATTCTCTGCGACGTGAAGACCGTTTTAGGGCAGGGGACAAAGAGGCTCTTCTTCCACAGCGGGTACGACCCCAACGCCAAATTTGAGGAGAGCTGCTGCACCTCGCGCGAGAGGTTCGAGTACTACCTAGATATCACGAGGAGAAACAGGGCACTGCAGACAGGCGGGGCAAGCTACCGCTGGACGGGGGAGTCCATCGCCGCGGGGAGGCATGCCGTGAAGGACGCCGGGAAGATCCAGATTCCCGTGCTTTTGGTCCAGGCTGAGAACGATACCCTGGTGACGGCAAGGGGACAGGACAGGTTCATAGACGCCGTACCGCAGGGCGTGAGGGTGAGAATCCCGGGGACGAAGCACGAGACCTACCGCTCTGAAAACGATGTGCTTGAGAGGTACTGGGAGATCCTCCTAGATTTCCTCAACAGAGACGAGGGCTGATGATAGAGAGGACTTGGCGGGAAGTTCTGATTTCCCGCCGAATCTTTGCAAAGTAATTTTAGACAGGAGCCGGCTTATGCCCCAGAATACAGACGAAGCTTTGAGATTGAGACGCGAGGTCATGGAGAGGGACTTCTCCCGCATGAACCCGAGACAGAGGGAGGCGGTCTTTCATACCGAGGGACCGCTGCTGATCCTTGCGGGCGCGGGAAGCGGGAAGACCACCGTCCTCATAAACAGAATAGCAAACCTGGTCCGATACGGCAAGGCGTATGAAAGCCGTGATTTTGAGGAGAATCTAAACGATGGCGACATACAAAACTGCAGGGAGTTTCTTGCGGGCGGGGAGATTAGGGACGAGACGCGCTCCCGCCTCTCTGTAAGCGCAGCAAAGCCCTGGCAGATCCTTGCCATAACCTTCACAAACAAGGCCGCATCCGAGCTTAAGGACAGGATAGAGGCCATGCTTGGGCCCGGCGGCAGGGAGGTCTGGGCGGCGACCTTCCACTCCTCCTGCGCGAGAATCCTGCGCCGGTACGGGGACAGACTGGGCTTTACCCCGCATTTTACCATCTACGACACGGACGACAGCCAGAGGCTGATGAAGAGCGTGATGGAGGACCTTGGGATTTCAGAGAGGGCGCTCTCCCCAAAATCGGTGCTAAAGGAGATATCTAGGGCGAAGGACAGCCTGCTCTCCCCCAAAGAATACTCCAAAGAGGTGGAGAACGACTATCGCCTAAGGCAGATTTCCCGCGCGTATGATGAGTACGAGGACAGGCTTAAGTCCGCCGACGCCATGGATTTTGACGACCTGCTTATGAATACCGTGAGGCTTTTTAGGGAGAACCGCGACGTGCTGGAGTATTTCCAAAAGAGGTTTAGGTATATCATGGTGGACGAGTACCAGGATACGAACCGCGCCCAGTACGAGTTTGTAAGCCTTCTTGCCAAGGAGAGCGGGAATATCTGCGTGGTGGGCGACGACGACCAGAGCATCTACCGCTTTAGGGGCGCGACGATAGAGAATATCCTGAATTTCGAGCAGGACTTCCCCGGGGCGAAGGTCATCAGGCTAGAGCAGAACTACCGCTCCACACAGAATATTTTGAGTGCCGCAAACGCCGTGATATCGAACAATACGCAGAGGAAGGGGAAGACCCTCTGGACGGCCGCGGGGGCGGGGAAGAAGCTCCACCTGCACGAGGCGGGGGACGAGACCAAGGAGGCCGAAAAGGCCGCGGAGGTCATCGCAGACGGCGTGAAGGACGGGAAAAAATACTCTGACTTCGCCGTACTCTACCGCATGAACGCGCAGTCCCTGTCCTTTGAGAGGACGTTTACGAGGCGGGGAATTCCCCACAGGATAATAGGCGGGACCCGCTTTTTTGACAGGGCTGAGATAAAGGACATGATAGCCTACCTAAGCGTCATCACAAACCCGGAAGACGAGGTGCGGCTTGCGAGAATTGTAAACGTCCCGCAGAGGGGGATAGGCGCAAGGACCATGGAAAACGCGAGGAGCATTGCCAGGGGGCTGGGCGAGCCGCTACTCTGGGTATTCTCCCATGCGGAGGAGTTTCCGGCGATCTCCCGCGCGGCGCAGAGGCTTAAGGATTTTGCAGAGCTTATAACCTCCCTCTCCCGCGAAAACGAGGCGGGGGAGTCCCCCAGCAGGCTCTACGCGCAGGTTTTGGAGAGGACTGAATACCCAAACTACCTGCTCTCTAACGACCCGGAAAAGGCCGTGGAGAGGATGCAGAACGTGGGGGAGCTGGCCTCCATGATCTCTAGGTATGAGGAGGAGGCGGGGGAGGGCGGTGACCTCTCAGGATTTCTGGAGGACGTCGCACTCTTTGCCGATATCGACAATTACGACGCAGGCGCGGACTCTGTCGTGCTGATGACCATGCACTCTGCCAAGGGGCTGGAGTTTCCCAACGTCTTTCTCCCCGGCTGGGAGGAGGGGGTATTCCCCGGCAACGCCATACTCTTTGACCCCGGAGAGGTGGAGGAGGAGAGGCGGCTTGCCTATGTCGCCCTAACCAGGGCCAAGGAGGAGATCTGGATTCTCCATGCCAGGATGAGGACGGTCTTCGGCTCTACCACGAGAAACCAGCTCTCAAGGTTCGCAAGGGAGATACCGCGGGAGCTGATAGAGGAGAGTTCGGACGTGAAGAGAAACGTCATAAACTTCCCCGGCGACCCGTTCTCCGGCCTGGGAATGAGGACGGACGCGCCGGCACCCGTAAGGCAGGAGGCGGACCCCGGTGACTTCAGCGTGGGGGATACGGTCCTGCACAAGACCTTCGGGCAGGGGGTGGTCCTAAACCGCAGCCCGATGGGAAACGACACCCTCCTAGAGATAGCCTTTGAGAGGGTCGGGACCAAGAAGATCCTGGCAAACTACGCTAAGCTTATAAAAATCGAATAGAATTTTCGGGGGAGAAAAAGCGGGGAGCTTTCAGCTTTAGCGGTAGATGCGGTAGTTCTTCTCATCCCCGGAGAGCTCTAGGCAGTACTCTCCTGCACGCTCGTAGATCCTGCTGCCGACGGCCATGTCCACAGTCATAAGCTGTTCGGTAAGCAGCTCTGTGGAGATTATCGTCACCTTGTCCGGGTCGTTATATCGGTCGTTTAAGAGGTCAAAGGCGAGGTTTACGTCGGCGGGGGTTATGTTGGGCTTTCCCTCCCAATCCCTGCCGCTTTTGAAGAAATCGTCGATATAGAGCGCCGGTACGTCCTTTAGGGCCTGCAGCCTCCGGGAATACTCCTCGCTGTCCTTTATGCAGGCCTTAAGCCTTACTGAATCATCCCGCCACATCATATAGCGGGTCTCCATGCCGGCGTTCATCAGCCCCCCGCAAAGCGCCGTGCAGATATGCGTCTTGCCGCTGCCGGGGACGCCGCAGGCCAGAAACCACTTCCCCCTGTGGTCGTGCAGATATTTTAGGGCAAGCTCCTTCGCATGCTTCCTCCAGGGGGTGTCGGTGCGGTAGTTTGCGAAGGTATATCTCTCTAAAAGGGGTTTAAGGCCGCTGCGCTCTATGCGCTTTAGGCTCCTACGCTTTGCCATGCACTCGCACTCATACTGCACGATCTCCCCGTCTTCAACCTTCACGATATACCCCTTGTTTTTGCATTTCGGGCAGTCTATGCCCTTAAGCTTCCCCACGGCCTCGTTTTCCCAGCGGGCCTTCTTCATCAGCCACTGCTCAGGCGTGAGGGTTTCATCCGGGTCGGGACATTCTATGCCCCTCTCCCTAAGCTTCTTTCTCAGCATCATTCCTAAATTTTCCATACAATTTCTCCTTTCAGATTTTTACATCAAAGTCTCGTTATCCCCGG
>CAZRQD010000060.1:0-5765 GCA_964602365.1 uncultured Acutalibacter sp.
GCTATAATTAGGCGCAGGGGGAATGGGAAGATGTTTGGAAAGCGAAGGAAAAATCACCTATTTGGGCTGAATATTGAGCCGAGTTGCGCCTATTGCGAAAATAACGCGGCAAAAGAAGGGGAAGATGCGCGCTGCGTTTTGAAAAAGACAATGTCAAACGGTAAATGCAGGAATTTCTCGTATGATCCTCTTATGCGCGTCCCTCTTGGGGCACCGGAAATACAGAAGGACCGCTATAGCGAAGACGACTTTAAGCTCTGATGATTTTAGGATTTCGATTCCCTGTTGGGTTCTAAACTCTCGCCCTGAGAGCTTTGATCGGTATACCCTGCCCGGAAAACATTATCTCATGCTCTGTGGGAAAATTTTCCGGGTCATTTTCCGCAAGCAGGTCGCGGGTATCATAAAAAACGGAATATCCGGCCTCACCAAAATATCGTTTTGTGGCAAGGTAAAGGTCGTCGTTATCGGTCTTAAACCAAACCTCTCCATCTTGACTGAGAAGTTTTTTGTACATCAAAAGCTGTTTTGTGTGCGTAAGTCTGTGCTTATGTCCCCTAGCGGCGGGCCATGGGTTGCAGAAGTTGAGGTATATGCGCTCAATTTTATCATCGGGAGAGAATATCTCATCAAGCCTCTCAATGTTATACGAGCAGAGCAGGACATTTTCCGGCTCCTCCTCCCCATATATCTGGGAGATGTTTCTGCGCCCGACGCCAAGGATATCAAGGCTTATGTCTATGCCAACGTAGTTAATGCCCCTGGTTTTGTGCGCAATCTCAGCCAGAAAGACGCACTTGCCGCAGCCTAAATCCAGGTGGAGCGGGTGTGGCTCTGCAAATTTGTCCCGCCAAATTCCCGAAAGCTGTTTTGGGTTTTCTACAAAAAAGCCGCAGCTATTAAGCTCTCCCCTCGCCCAAGGCTTCCTGCGCATGCGCATAAGATCCCTCCGTTTTCCATATTTCGCATCTACGATTTTACCATACAGCGGGACCGGTGTCAAACTGCGGCCAAATCATCTTAGGCTAGAAATCCCCAAGGCAGTTTCCAACCGGACTAGCCTTAGGGATATGCTTATTAAAAATTCCACGCCCCCAGAAATGAGAGCGTGGAAAACTGTACTTCTAAAGCAAAATTTTAGGAATTGATCGCGGTGACGACGCCAGAGCCGACTGTACGGCCGCCCTCGCGGATAGCGAAGCGCAGACCCTCCTCAATGGCGATCGGGGTGATGAGCTCCACATTCATCACAACATTATCGCCGGGCATGCACATCTCCGTCCCTTCGGGAAGGGTTATGACGCCGGTAACGTCAGTCGTACGGAAATAGAACTGCGGACGGTAGTTGTTGAAGAAGGGAGTATGTCTTCCGCCCTCGTCCTTGGTCAGTACATAGACCTGCCCCTGGAACTTGGTATGCGGGTGGATAGAGCCGGGCTTTGCCAGAACCTGTCCGCGCTCTACCTCGTTGCGCTGAATACCCCTGAGCAATACGCCGATATTGTCGCCAGCCTCGGCATAATCCAGCAGCTTGCGGAACATCTCTATACCAGTCGCAACAGTCTTTCTGCGCTCATCGGTAAGACCGACTATCTCGACTTCCTCGTTCATCTTCAGCACGCCACGCTCCACACGGCCAGTAGCGACAGTGCCGCGCCCGGTGATGGTGAAGACGTCCTCGACAGGCATGAGGAAGGGCAGGTCATCGTTTCTTGCGGGAGTGGGGATATACTCGTCCACAGCCTTCATCAGCTCTAGGATAGACGCATACTCAGGCGCGTTGGGATCTGTAGAAGTGGACTCAAGAGCCTGCAGAGCAGAGCCCCGGATTACCGGAATATCATCGGCCGGGAAATCATACTCTGCCAAAACTTCCCTGATCTCCATCTCTACGATGTCCAGCAGCTCCTCGTCATCCACCTGGTCCACCTTGTTCATATAGACCACGATGCTGGGCACACCAACCTGACGGGCAAGCAGGATATGCTCGCGGGTCTGCGGCATGGGGCCGTCGGCCGCGGAAACGACCAGTATGGCACCGTCCATCTGCGCTGCGCCGGTGATCATGTTCTTGACATAGTCGGCATGGCCGGGGCAGTCAACGTGGGCATAGTGTCTCGCGTCGGTCTCGTACTCCACGTGGGCGGTATTGATGGTGATGCCGCGGGCGCGCTCCTCGGGAGCCTTGTCTATCATATCATAGGCCTCGTACTTCGCCTTGCCGGAGAACGCGAGAACCTTCGTGATAGCGGCGGTCAGTGTGGTCTTGCCGTGGTCAACATGGCCTATGGTGCCAATGTTAACATGGGGTTTAGTTCTTTCAAATTTTTGCTTGGCCATTGGAATATTGCCTCCTTAATTACATTTGCGCGACTTTCCTAGTCGCAATTATAACAGTGAAAATCTAAAAAATCAAGCAGTTTTTAGATTTTAATCATACTTTTTGCCGCGCTTGTCTATAATGCCGTCTGATAGGTTCCTCGGCACCTCGCTATAGTGTGCGGGCTCCATCGTATACTGCCCCCTGCCCTGGGTCTTAGAGCGCATATCTGTGGCGTAGCCGAACATCTCTGAAAGCGGAACTTCGGAATTTATCTGCTGCGCTCCGGTTATGGCGTCCATTCCAAGGATAACACCGCGCCGGGAGTTCAAATCTCCTATGACATCGCCCATATACTCTTCGGGGGTGATTACGGTGACCTTCATGATCGGCTCTAACAAAACGGGGTCGGCTTTCCGCATTGCCTCCTTGAACGCCATGGAGCCTGCAATCTTAAACGCCAGTTCAGAGGAATCCACCTCGTGATACGAGCCGTCGTAGAGAGTGACCTTTACATCCACAACGTTATAGCCTGCCAGGACCCCGGACTGCATCGCGCCTTGGATTCCCTGGTCCACGGCGGGGATGAACTCCTTCGGTATAGCCCCGCCAACAACGGCGTTGACAAACTCATATCCCTTGCCGGGGTTGGGCTCTATGCGGATCTTGACGTGGCCGTACTGACCCTTGCCGCCTGACTGGCGGACATATCTTGTGTCAACATCCGCTTCTTTGCGGATGGTCTCCTTATACGCCACCTGCGGGACGCCGACATTCGCCTCCACCTTAAACTCTCGCAGAAGACGGTCCACGATGATCTCCAAGTGCAGCTCGCCCATTCCGGCTATGATGGTCTGCCCAGTCTCCTCATCCGTATACGCCTTAAAGGTCGGATCTTCCTCCGCAAGTTTGGAGAGGGCTATGCCCATCTTTTCCTGGCCGGCCTTGGTCTTAGGCTCTATCGCCACACGGATAACCGGCTCTGGGAACTCCATGGATTCCAGCACTATCGGATGTTTCTCATCGCAGAGGGTGTCGCCCGTGGTGGTATTCTTAAGCCCTACCGCAGCCGCTATATCCCCCGCATAGACATGGGTGATATCCTTCCTGTCGTTGGCGTGCATCTGCAAAATCCTGCCCATGCGCTCGTCCTGATCCTTCACGGAGTTATAGACAGTAGAGCCGGCATCCAGATTTCCGGAATATACCCTGAAAAAGCAGAGCTTCCCGACATATGGGTCGGTCGCTATCTTAAACGCAAGGGCAGAGAACGGCTCGTCATCAGAGGAATGTCTCTCCTCTTCCTCGCCGGTATCGGGGTTCTTGCCCCTGATTGAGGGCACATCCAGCGGGGATGGCATATAGTCCACTATCGCATCCAGAAGTTTCTGCACACCCTTATTGCGGTAGGAACTGCCGCAGGTAACGGGAACCATATGGTTCGCTATGGTCGCCTTTCTTATACAGGCTTTGACCTCCTCTATTGTGGGCTCCTCCCCCGAGAGGTACTTCTCCATGAGGGCGTCGTCAAGCTCGGCCACATGTTCTATCATCTCGGTATGGTACTTCTGGGAAATGTCTGCCATCTCAGGCGGGATTGGCTCTTCCCTGATATCCTTGCCCAGCTCATCATAGTAGACATAGGCCTTCATCTCGACTAAGTCCACCAGGCCTTTAAAGGAGTCCTCGCTGCCTATTGGCAGCTGTATGGGGACAGCGTTGCACTTTAGGCGGTCCTTCATCATCTGCACGACTCTGAAGAAATCAGCGCCCATGATATCCATCTTGTTCACGTATGCCATGCGGGGGACCTTGTACTCCTCAGCCTGGCGCCATACTGTCTCTGACTGGGGCTCAACGCCGCCTTTGGCGCAGAACACTGTAACCGAACCGTCAAGAACCCTCAAAGAGCGCTCCACCTCCACGGTGAAGTCCACATGTCCGGGGGTGTCGATTATGTTGATTCTGGTCTGCCTGCCAAAGTGGTCCGGCCAGTAGCAGGTCGTCGCAGCGCTGGTGATGGTTATTCCGCGCTCCTGTTCCTGCTCCATCCAGTCCATGGTTGCCGCGCCCTCATGTACCTCACCCATCTTATAGTTGACGCCGGTGTAGTACAGGATGCGCTCTGTAGTCGTAGTCTTGCCGGCATCTATATGGGCCATGATGCCGATATTTCGGGTTTGTTCCAGCGGTACTTGCCGTGCCATTATATCCTCCTAAACTGAACTTACCATCTGTAATGGGCAAAAGCCCTGTTGGCCTCGGCCATCTTGTGGGTATCCTCACGCTTCTTGGCGGCGCCGCCGGCACCGTTTGAAGCATCCAGGATCTCCCCGGCCAGCCTTTCCTGCATGGTACGCTCAGAGCGATCTCTGGCATAGCTTGTAATCCATCTAAGTCCCAAGGTCTGCCGCCTCTCCGGGCGAACCTCCATGGGAACCTGGTAGGTGGAGCCTCCCACACGGCGGGCCTTTACCTCCAGACTGGGCATGACGTTTTCCATCGCCTGCTCAAAAACCTCCAGCGGCTCCTTGCCGGTCTTCTCCTGCACGATACTGAACGCGCCGTAGACTATCTTCTGCGCCACGCCTTTCTTGCCGTCCAGCATGACATTGTTGATAAGTCTTGTCACCAGCTTGGAGTTATAGAGAGGATCGGGCAAGACGTCCCGTTTTGCAACATTGCCTCTTCTTGGCATACTCTTCCCTCCTTCACATCAATGAATTCTTAGGTACTCGGGGTTATCCCCGGCGGCCAAAGGCAATTTTACGAGATCCTTGACTTAATACTTTAAGAATCTATAGAAAAATGCCTTCCCGCAGTTGCGGGTGCCACAAATGCTTCTTACTGCCGGATTATTTACCGGCCTTCGGACGCTTCGCGCCGTATTTGGAACGTCCCTGCATACGCTTGGCGACGCCCTGGCTGTCCAGCGTCCCGCGGATGATGTGGTAACGTATTCCGGGCAGATCCCTGACACGTCCTCCGCGCACCATCACCACGCTGTGCTCCTGCAGATTATGCCCTATCCCCGGAATGTAGGCGGTGACCTCAATCCCGTTTGAAAGCCTAACCTTCGCGACTTTTCTAAGTGCGGAATTCGGCTTCTTGGGCGTAAGCGTCTTCACCACGGTGCAGACACCACGCTTCTGCGGGGAGTCCTGGTCGATAGGGACCCTCTTTTTAGAGTTCCATCCGCGGTTTAGCGCGGGAGCCTTGCTCTTTTTCTCTGCGACAGAGCGGCCGCTGTGAACGAGCTGGTTAAAAGTAGGCAAAACTTTCCCTCCTTCCCTTGAAGATGAATTATGAAAAAACCGAAAACGGTGTTCACACGATAAAACAGACGCACTGAAAGGCCATTACATCACCGACCTGACGGTCTAGTATTCTATCACCTAAACCAGCGCTGTGTCAAGAATTTTATTCCGCAAGATCCGCCTGAGGC
>CAZRQD010000061.1:0-5683 GCA_964602365.1 uncultured Acutalibacter sp.
GGTAGGGTTAAAACTGATATTTTTCCGTTCCTGATTTCACTACCCATATAAGTGTTTGCTTATGAATATCCCTTGAAATGGGTATTGCTTTTTATATACTTGACAGATATAATGTAAGTATGGAAGGGGAAAGAAGAAATGGAGGTCTCATTATGGAATACAGAAAACTGCCCCACGGTGAAGAGAGAATCGGAACGATTGGAATTGGAGCAGGCGGAATGCGGGATATCTCGGAGGATGAGATAGAGCGAATCGTACGCACCGCTGTGGAGAACGGAATAAACTTTTTTGACCTCGCTGCAGGGGCTAGCAATGTCTATGCGCCGTTTGGCAGGGCAATCGCAGGAAAGCGCGACAAGGTCTTCTTTCAGCTCCACTTTGGAGCGGTATATAACGAGAAAGGCGAGTACGGCTGGTCTAGGGATCTTGAGAAGATCAAAAGTACTTTCGCTTGGGAGTTAAAAACTCTCGGTACAGATTATGCCGACTTTGGCTTTATCCACTGTGTGGATGAGGAGGAGGATTTCAGTAAGGTCAAATCCTCCGGTATTCTTGACTTTATTCTGGAGCAAAGGAGCCTAGGCAGGGTTAAGCATATCGGTTTTTCCTCTCACACTCCGTCCGTTGCGAGACATATTTTGGATGAGGTCTCCGGCGTGGACCTGATGATGTTCTCCATAAACCCTGCGTATGACCTTGAAAAGGGAGACGAGTACGGTATCGGCACAAATGCAGAGCGAATGGAGCTTTTCCGTGAATGTGAGACAAGAGGCGTCGGCATTTCCGTTATGAAGCCGTTCCACGGCGGAAAACTCTTAGACGCCAAAACTTCGCCTTTCGGAATTCCCATGACCCGTACCCAGTGCATCTCCTACGCACTTGACCGCCCGGGTGTGCTTGTAGTTCTTCCCGGTGTGAGAAATTTTGGAGATTTAACGGCGCTTCTTGAAAGCATTGATACACCTGAGGAGGAGCGGGATTATTCCGTCATCAGTCAGTTCACCCCAGCTGCGGCAATGGGAAACTGCGTCTATTGCGACCATTGCCAGCCCTGTCCCGCGGGGATAGATATCGGGCTTGTCAACAAATATTATGACCTGGCAATTGCGGGAGATAAGATGGCGGCAAACCATTATGATAAGCTCTCTATCAAAGCGGACGCCTGCATTGGCTGTGGCCACTGCGACCTAAGATGCCCGTTTAAGGTTGGGCAGCGCGAGAGAATGACAGAGATCGCGGAGTATTTCAGAATCTAGTAGTGAGAGGTTGCAGAATGAAAAGAATTTTTACGATTTTGCTCTCGCTCCTCTTTCTTTTAAGCTTTTCAGCCTGCGGCGGAGGAGATGAAAACAGCAAGGCGGATTCTTCTTCTGCGCGGGAATCTTCAGGAAGTATTGGAGCACAGGAGAGTAAAAGTTTAACTTCATCAGAGAAGGGAGATGAAAATAGTTTGGAAAAAAATGAAAGCGAAATTTCAGAAAACCGCATTCTGGTCGCGTTCTTCTCGCATACTGGAGAAAACCACAACGTCGGTTATATAGAGAAGGGCAATACTCACATCATTGCAGAGATGATCGCGGAGGAGACAGGCGCAGATATGTTCGAGATCCGTACTGTCAACCCCTACCCGGACGTCTATAGAGAATGTACGGACGCGGCGAAAAAAGAGCAGAACGAGAATGCCCGTCCGGAGATCATCGACCCGCCTGAGAATCTGGACGGATACGATACGGTTTTTGTAGGCTATCCCATCTGGTGGGGAGATCTGCCGATGGCTGTCTATACTTTCTTAGAGAGATATGATTTTTCAGGAAAAACTGTCATTCCGTTCTGCACGCATGAGGGGAGCGGCCTTTCCGGTACAGAGGGCAGTATTGGGGAAACCTGCCCCGGGGCGACAGTTTTAAGTGGTTTTGCAATTCGCGGAACAGTCGCGCAAAATAAGCAGGATGAGGCAAGGGCAGAAGTCATAAACTGGCTTGAAGGCCTTGAAATCTGAAAATTGTCTCAGAAAGGCCATTTTTTGGCTTTCTTGCGCGGCTTTGTCCATCCATGACCGGTATAGCCATGCTATATCGGTCTCCTAGTTTACAGGCGGAGAGTATGAGTAAAAAGGAAATTCTGAGATCAATAACAGATTTGGCCATGGCGGTTCTCCTTCCCATGCTCATGGCTTACAGTCTCATTGGCGAGGAGGTGCACGAGTGGATTGGAGTCTCCATGCTTTGTCTGGTCCTTATTCATCAAATTCTTAACCTTCGCTGGTACAGGGCACTGTCTCACGGAAAATATAACGCAGTACGGATTTTAAATACCGCCCTAAACTTTATTCTTCTGGCCGATATACTGCTGACAGGAATAAGCGGAATGATGATTTCGTCCTACGTATTCTCTTTTTTAAACATATCTATAGGGACTTCTGTCTTCCGGCAGGTCCATCTGTCATGTTCATACTGGGCTCTACTACTCATGTCCTTTCATTTGGGGATGAATTGGCATGCCGTTTTAAGCCGTTTGAATTTACGGGGAAAATCCAAAAGAATTTTAATCGCAATCGCTGATTGTATTGCCCTCTGCGGGTTGTTTATGTTTTTCAGGTTAAACTTTCCGGAATATCTCTTTTTAAGGGAGAGTTTTGTTTTCTTTGATTTTGAGAAGTCTCCCGCAATTTACTTATTCGAAATGGTTTCGGTCATGACGTTCTTCGCATTGCTTGGGTTCTACTGCGTAAAGTTCCTGATGAGGAGAAAAAGGGGAGAGGCTCTCTGAAAACTTTTCTCATCTCTCCTGCCCTAAAAACTTGCTCTCTTGCTTGACATTGCCCGCATGCGGGGTTAGAATAATCCCGGTCGGATTTCTTAGCGGGGGTGGGGTGTTTTGGAAAGTTTTGGGTTTGTTTCCATGCAGGCTATGCAGCGGGAACTGCGGAAAAAATACGAGGACAGGTGGGGAAAGCTTGGACCGGACAAGGCTAAGGACTCTCTGCTATGGACATATGGAGAGCTTGGGGAAGTCGGCGATATCCTGAAAAAAGAGGGACCTAATAGGGTCATGGATAACCCCGAGACGCGGGCGCGCTTTATAGAGGAGTTCTGCGACGTGCTTATGCATCTCAACGAACTCTGTTTATGCTTGGATATATCTCCGGAGGAGATCGAGAACTCATACAGGGAAAAGCATAGGCGAAACCTTTGCCGCTGGTAGGATCTCTAAGAGGGGGGGAGGCAGCATGAAGGTGATCTCATGGAACGTAAACGGTTTGAGGGCCTGCGTGGGCAAGGGATTTTCCGATTTCCTCTATGCGGAAGACCCTGATATCATCTGCGTACAGGAGACCAAGATGGAGAGGGAGCAGGCGGATTTTGAGTTTCCGGGATACTATGAGTACTGGAATTCCGCCACCTCGCGGAAGGGATATTCCGGCACGGCCGTCTTTTCTAAGATAAGACCCCTAGAAGTCAGTTATGGACTGGGGCTGGAAGAGGCCGACTGCGAAGGCAGGCTTATCCGTGCTGACTACGGGGATTTCTATCTTGTGACGGTTTATTCCCCAAACAGCCAGAGAGATCTAAAGCGGCTGGACTTCAGGATGAGGTTTGAGGACAGGCTGAGAGATTTTCTGAAAGAGCTTAATAAAACCAAGCCCGTCATACTCTGCGGGGATATGAATGTCGCACACAGGCCGATAGATATTAAAAACTCCCGCGCGAATATCGGAAATTCCGGCTATACGTATGAGGAGCGCGGGAAATTCGCTGAACTTTTGGCCTCCGGTTTTTTGGACGTCTTTCGCCATTATCATCCCGATTCAAAGGATGCCTATACCTGGTGGAGCTATAGGGGGAATGCGAGAGAGAACAATACCGGCTGGCGCATAGACTATTTTCTGGCGGACGGGAGAATAATAGACAGGATATCTTCCGTTAAAATTCTGCCTGAAGTTTTGGGCAGCGACCACTGTCCCGTGGAGATAGAGATAGAAGATCTGCAGTCTTAGGAGGGGAGAATTTGGAAAAGATAGAGACGCTTAAGAGCTGGATAGACGAGAGCAGAAATACGATATTCCTTGGCGGTGCCGGGGTGTCCACGATGAGCGGCATTCCGGATTTCAGAAGTGCGCATGGGCTCTATATGGAGAAAAAACAGGGTATTTCATATGAGGAGATGCTTTCCCATGATTATTTCGAGCGCCATACCGAGGAATTTTACGATTTTATGCGAAATGTAATGCTCTATCCCGACGCGAAACCCAACCGCGCCCACTATGCGCTTGCGAAACTGGAGAGAGATGGGAAACTCAAGGCGGTAATCACGCAGAACATAGACGGTTTGCACCAGATGGCGGGAAGCAAAAACGTTATAGAGCTGCATGGAAACGAGGACAGGTATTATTGCCTTAAATGCGGCAAACGCTATGATATGCGCGCGGTGACGGAGAGCGAGGGAATCCCCAGGTGCGAGTGCGGAGGCATTCTCCGCCCGGACGTTGTGCTTTACGGCGAGACGCTTAATCAGAAAGATCTGATGAGGGCGGTTAGATACGCGGAAAAATGCGAGCTCATGATTGTCGGGGGCACGTCCCTTGTGGTCTATCCCGTGGCGGGGCTTGTAAATTATATCTCTCCCAAGGCAAAGCTGGTCATCCTCAACAGGGACCCCACTCCCTACGATTCCAGCGCGGACCTGATCTTCAGGGAGGATCTGGGAGAGGTACTGGAAGCAGTGGCCAATTAAGGAATATTCTACCCCAGAGATGGCGTTTTTGCCCCAAAATTGGGATTTTGGCAAAGTTTTGACCGCTAAAATCACAAAAAATCACAAAAGGGCTTGAAAAACTAGAATCTATATGCTAGAATGACCGCGTTATAAGTTGAGGCGGCGGACAGTTTTGGCGGAGCTTTGGAGATTACCTGTCGTAAGTTTGCCGCAAAAATATTAGGAGGATATTTCTATGAACAAGAGCGAGTTGGTTGCGGCGGTTGCCGCGAAAGCCGGAATCACTAAAAAGGATGCAGAGTCCGCTGTAAATGCCGTGATTGATTCCATCACGGAGGCGCTAACGGAGAATGATAAAGTTCAGTTGGTAGGCTTTGGTACTTTTGAGGTCAGGTCCCGCGACGCGCGTGAGGGCCGCGATCCCCGTACCGGAGATGTCATTGACATCCCCGCCAGCAAATCTCCCGCTTTTAAAGCGGGCAAGGCTCTAAAGGACGCCGTGAACCAGTAAATTCAGACTGAGACAGCGGGCTCGGGGTTCCGGGCCCGTTTTTCCTGTTTTGAGAGGAGAAAAAATGCGGCTGGATAAATATCTTAAGGTGAGCAGGCTAATAAAACGCAGGACGGTGGCAAACGAGGCATGCGACGCCGGCAGGGTTTTGGCCAACGGAAAAACAGCACGCGCGTCGTATGAGGTAAAGCCCGGGGATATACTGACCATTTCCCTTGGTAACCGCTCTCTTTCCGTTAAGGTCCTGTCCGTGGAGGAAAACGTCCGCAAAGAGGATGCCGGGGCAATGTATGAGGCGATTGAGCAGAGCATGGGGGATTTTTCTCGTTTATAGAGAATATAATTAATTACAGTTTCCACACTGTAAATTTATGACTTTCTTCTTCATTAAAATAGCTTGTTTTTCAGATAGTAAACTCTCATTTCCGGAGATTTTACTATCTCATTTTTTAGTTT
>CAZRQD010000062.1:0-5557 GCA_964602365.1 uncultured Acutalibacter sp.
GTTAGCAGCTTAGTTCTCAAGATAAACGGAAACGTTGCCGCCGTCTACTCCAAAAACAATATTGCCGTCTAGATCCGTGCGAAATACATGGTCACAGAATGAATCCAATCGGTCAAGAGGCTCATCATTCGGGAGATTGTTATTGTCCTTACCGACAGAAACCACTGCATATCTGGGATTAACCTCCTCTAAAAACGCCTTGCTAGAAGAGGTGCGGCTTCCGTGGTGCGGAACTTTAAGAAGATCTGCGCTGAGGTTCTCCCCGCTCTCCAATAAATCCTCCTCCGCCCTCTCTTCGATATCTCCGCAAAAAAGAGCGGAAAAGCCGTCGTATTCGAGTTTTAGTACCAGTGAGGAATTGTTTGTGTCGACGTATTCCTTTTGCGGTCCCAAAACTGTAATTGTAGAACCTCCCAGGGAAAAGACATCCCCGGCAGCGGCAATGCGTACAGGAATATTATTTTCGCCGCAAAACTTGTCCAAGGTCTCGTATTCCTCAGAAAATTGATCTCCCCTTACAAATTGCGATGTCCCTGCTTCTTTCAGGATATTTTTCAACCCTCCCATATGGTCACTGTCCGGATGAGAACATATGACCATCTCTGGAGTCCCCAAATTGTTTCGCTCTAGGTAGTCCACAACCTTGTTGGAATCCAGCACGGTTCCCCCGTCAATCAGCGCCACACGTCCATCACAGGAGAGGACTATTGCGTCAGCCTTTCCAACGTCAAGCACATGGATCTGGAGCGGCTCGTCAAATCCTCCCCCAAATTTTGAGTCCCTGTTTAGAAATAAAAGCGTTTTTCGCCCATATGGTGTGACAAAGAAAACGATCAAGAGTATGGCCAAAATGGAAAAGGCAATGCCAAAGGCCTTTCTCTTTTGCCAAAGGGGTATCTTGCTGGCTGCGTGTTTATTGCTGGCTCTCATCTTTTGTATTGTCCGGTTTCTGCATATTGCGCTCTAACCACTGATTATAGGTCATCAGCACTTGCCTTGGTTTTGAGCCCTCATGGGGACCCACTATCCCCAACTGCTCCATCTCATCGATAAGTCTCCCCGCTCTCGCGTATCCCAGTCTCAGCCTCCTCTGCAGAAGGGAAGTTGAGGCCTGGCCCGCCTCGACCACACACTTGATCGCCTCATCCATCATGGGGTCAGACTCTCCGTCATCCTTGCCCTCATCATCTTTTTCCCCCGTACTGGCTGCGTTTTTCTCTATTTCCTCTATGACGTTCTCATCGTAATCTATGGCCTTATTTTTCTTGACAAAATTCACAACTGCCGATATCTCTTCATCGCTTACATAACAGCCCTGTACCCTGATGGGTTTATTCGCATCAACCGGGGCAAAAAGCATGTCGCCATTGCCTAAAAGCTTTTCTGCGCCGCCCGCATCCAGGATAGTACGGGAATCTATGGCATTTGAAACAGTAAGGGCAATGCGGCTGGGGATATTCGCCTTTATTAGGCCAGTGACCACATCTACAGACGGCCGCTGTGTGGCCACCACCAAATGCATTCCAGCCGCGCGGGCCAACTGCGCCAAGCGGCATATGGAGTCCTCTACCTCCTTTGGGGCAGCCATCATGAGGTCTGCAAGCTCATCTATGATGATAACTATCTGCGGCATTGCGGGCAGTGGCTGTCCGTTTTCATCCTGATACTCCATAGTCTCTGCAAGAGTGTTATAGGCGTTCAGATTTCTGACATTGCACTCGTTAAAAATCCTGTAGCGGTTCATCATTTCAGAGACTGCCCAGCTCAAAGCTCCGGATGCCTTTTTTGGCTCGGTCACCACTGGAACCAGCATATGGGGCATACCATTATACTCCGTCAGCTCGACAGCCTTTGGGTCAATCATCAGGAAACGGACCTCATCCGGCGATGCCTTATAGAGCATACTGACTATCAGCGAATTGATACATACTGACTTACCAGAGCCGGTTGTGCCGGCTATAAGCAGGTGCGGCATTTTGGAAAGGTCAGCGATAACCGGCCCCCCGGTGATGTCCTTACCCAAAACAACTGAAATTTTGCTCTTAGAGGCTTGGAAAGCGTTTGATTCTATCAGGTCCCGCATCCTAACCATACTTCTTGTCTTGTTTGGCACCTCGATCCCTACAGCGGCTTTACCAGGAATCGGCGCCTCTATTCTCACGGCGGTTGCTGCTAGGTTAAGAGCCAAATCGTCTGCCAGGTTTGTAATCCGGCTGATCTTCACCCCGGCAGCCGGCTGAATCTCATACCTTGTCACCGCCGGTCCGCGGGAAATATCCAACACCCGCGTCTGGACCCCAAAACTATTTAGAATCTCCACCAAGTTCTCACCGTTATTTTTTAGCTCCTCCAGCTCCTGTGCCGGATTCTCCCTGGCGCTTCTCTTTAGCAGGGTGACCGGGGGAAAGATATAGGTCTCGGATGGATTTTCAGGCCCAAAATGCTGAAACTGCCCAACCTCAAGGTTTTCCCCGCCAAAATCCTTCACATTGAGCGGCAAATCCCGCGGAGAATCTCCCCCATCCTTCGATGCATCAAGAGTCTTAGCCGCCTTCCCTTCAGAGAGCTGGTTATCGTTTGTGGCTATCTCTTTTGGCAGATCAGAGGAGCTTTCATTTTTCTCGATCTCATGGCAAGATTTATCCGCTGACACGGGTTTCTGGTCAGAATCAGGTGAAGAATTTTCTAAACCAAAAGCCTTTTCAAGCCTATCCAGCTTCTCGTTCTTTCCTTTGCTTTTTTTCTTAGGTTCGTACTTTGGGAAGAGGTCAGACGTATTTTCAAAATTCACAGGATCTGCGGGAGCCTCCCTTTTTATGGGAACATCAATATTCGTCTGTTCGCTTAGGGCCCTCTCCTCTTCCCTGCGCTCCCGCGCATTTCTGACAGATGTTGAAACTGCATCCACCGGGCGCTTAATGGTGCGGAACAGGCCAATAAGGGTGGTTCCGGTGAGGATCATGACAAAAACAAATATGAGTAAGATTATAATTATTTTGGCACCGGTATTGCCCATGGCCTTAAGCAGTGGCAGGCCTAAAATACCCCCTACCACGCCGCCGCCAATCCCAACGTTTTCTTTATACAGAGAGGAGATAAAGTCAAAAAATTTCGTCCCAGTTTCTGGCAGTTTCCCAGAGAAAACAAACCCGGCGGTACAGCAAAGGACAATAATCACAACGGTAAGCCAGATTTTGCCGCTTAAAGACGTGTGCGGTTTTTCCAGCGTGGTCACTACAGCGACGTAGATCATCAGCGCCGCCCAGAGCAGAGCCCAACCCCCGAATATTCCCAAGATAGCTCTGTGGGCCCAGTTCCAAACATTTACGCCCGGGATAAGCACAAGTGCAGCCAAAAAAACTGCACAGGCAAAGAGAATAACCGCTATAACTTGATTTCGCTGTCTGGTCTTTTCCTCGTTTACACGTGAGGCAGATATGCGTCCGGTTTTCTTCTTCTGCGGTACTTTTCCCTTGGAATTATTGTTCTTCTTTTTTGAAGATGTCGTAGCTTTACTTGAAGGCAAAAAATCACTTCCCAAAAAACTTTCTAAAACTAAAGGGGATTTCCGGTAAAAAGATTAACTCCTTTTACATGTTCTACAATTCCAATTACCGTAACTGCTAAACCGAGAATCAATGTATAGTAGGCGAAAATCTTAAGTCTGTCGGTTTTTACAAGCCATTTTAATATCCGTATGGCAAGAAAGCCAACTATCATTGCAGTTAGGACTCCGGCAAGAAGGGGAAGAATTCCGATTTGTTCCCCCGTTGAACCTATATCCTTAAGTGACAAAACTGTGGCGGCGGCAATTGCTGGGATTCCCAGAACGAAAGAATAGTCAAGCGCTGTCTCACGGTCAATTTTCCTCACAAGCCCTACCGCCAAAGTAGAACCGGAGCGTGAAAGTCCGGGAAATACCGCGGCAAAGCACTGTGCAAGGCCTATCAACAATGCGTCTGAGGTTCTTATTATTTTTCTCCTAGAAGCTTCCCTTACATTAGAACGGTTTGATTGTCCTTGATAGGTGGTAGCCCTGGAGTTTGCTGAAACGGCTATAAATAGCAGGAGACTTGTGGTTAACAGCGACAAGCCTTCCACCAAAATGCCGGAATCTGAGGCAAGCGTCTCAGAGAGGTCTTTTATATTCATTCCCGTACCCGGTATGGGCAGGAAAAGTAAAAAGAGCGGGAGCAGGCCAACAATCAGCATCATAAGGAGTCTTCTGTCCCCGCTTAAATTTTTAAGGGAGAATCGCCCGCGGAATATATCCCCTATTGTTGAAAAGAACTCTCTTATAAGGCGCCAAACCAGCTTACGATAAACAAACAATACCGCTATCAGTGTGCCAAAATGCAGCATTACATCAAAAAGAATGTCTGGCACCTGAAGACCAAAAATATGCTGAGATACCGACAGATGGCCGCTGCTTGACACCGGTAGAAACTCTGTGGCACCTTGAATAATTCCCTGAATAATTGCATCCAGTACTGTCATTGAATTTTCCCCGCTAAGATACTTAAGATAAAACATCAAAAATAAAGCTGCGTCTCTCTTAACAGATTTAGTATACCATAATTTTTTCAGCTATTCAAGTGGCAAGCATGCAAAACAAGAAAAGGGGCAAAACCAGGAAAAAGTCCTGCCCCCATTACTGACGTTAGCTTGCTTATCCCTCATATTTCATAATTTCTATACTTTCTATAACGACAGGGGTAAGGGGCTTTGATGATTCCGGATCAACCTCCACTTTAGAGAGGGCATAGACAGTATCCAGACCTTCAAAAACTTGGCCAAAAACAGTATGACCGGTTCCGTTGGTACTGTAGGCACCGTCCAAGAAAAAATTTCCGCCATGTTCATTGTAAAGTTCTTTCATCTTGTCAGAGACCTCATCCATCTTTACCCAGTTACCATAGTAGGCGGTAAAGGCCTCAGGATCTTCTTTATAATATTCGTAGCCCTCTTCATACGTATCCCACGGCATTTCAGTATCTGCGCCAGTGCAGTTAATAAAGAACTGACTTGAATTGGTAGTCCCGATACCTCTATTTGCCATAGATACTGCGCCATCTAAATTGAGAAGGTTTTTGTTAAACTCATCGGGAAAATCTTCTCCCCATACGCTCTCCCCTCCGGTACCGTCACCTGTGGGGTCTCCTCCCTGGATCATAAACGACTCCACTATCCTGTGGAATGTCAAGCCGTTATAGTAACCGTCAATCGCATGCCGCTTAAAATTATATACAGCCAGAGGAGCCTCGTCAGGGAAAAACCGGATTTTGATTACCTCTCCTGTCTGAAGAGTGATTATCCCAATCTCCTCCCCAACCTCCGGCATCTCAAGCTGATACCCCAGTTCCTTATGATTGTCGGTTTTTTTAAAATCATCCATTGGGATTACTGCTTCTCCTGAAGACAGTACGCTCTCCGCAGGAGAACTTTTTCCCCCGCATCCGATAAACAGAACTGTCATTAGAAAAACCATAAGACAAACAAATAACTTTTTCATGCGTTTCCTCCAAAATACATCATAATTTCTAAAAAAACTTTGCCT
>CAZRQD010000063.1:0-5074 GCA_964602365.1 uncultured Acutalibacter sp.
GAAAGCGGGAGAATATGGGCATAAATCTTACAGGGCAGAATTTAGTTTTGGAATTTCCTCCCTGAATCTCGGGGGAAAATGATCATTCTTATTGCAGAGCGGGCGATTATAGGGTATAATTCAGGTGTTGGGAAGCTGCGGAGAGTTGAAAACTGAATGTTTATAACGGCCGCACAGGCTTCATACAAGGCAAACGAGAGGGGATTCGCCATGACCAGGCGGGAGGAAAGGGAGCAGGCGTTCTGCTTGCTCTTCGAGCAGGCGGCGGTTGGCGGCTGCATGAAAGATATACTTGAGACCGCCGTGGAGGCCAGGGACCTTCAACCCGGGGATTTCACGAGAAGTCTCATATTCGGCGTGGAGGAGCACGCCGAAGAGATTGACGGCATAATCTCCGCTAAACTTCTCGGCTGGAGGATGCAGAGGCTTTCCCATGTAGCCGTTTCCGCCCTGAGGCTCGCGGTCTATGAGATGCTGTATGAGGAGAGTATCCCCGTCGCCGTCTCGATAAACGAGGCCGTAGAACTCGCCAAGATCTACGGCGGGCCGCAGGATGCGAACTATGTAAACGGCGTCTTGTCCAGTATTGCAAAGGAACTTGAGAATAAAGGTCTTAACAAAACAGACGGCTCTAAAGAGAATTTACCAAAATAGGAGGAAATAGATGTCAACTGCGATTTTGTCTGTCTCCCAGCTAACACTTTTCATAAAATCCCTTTTAGAGGGGGACAGCCGCTTAAGCGATGTCTTTGTGAGGGGAGAGATATCTAACTTTAAGAGCAACGGCCGCTCCGGCCACCTCTATTTTTCCCTGAAGGACGAGAACTCTCTGGTCCATGCGGTGATGTTCTCATCCTCTGCGAGAAAACTCAAGTTTATTCCGGAGGACGGCCTTAGGGTTATAGCGAGGGGGAGGGTTACGGTCTACGAGCCCTCAGGGCAGTATCAGCTGAGGGTGGAGGATATTGAGCCAGAGGGTTTGGGGGCGCTGAGCATCGCCTTCTCCCAGCTAAAGGATAAGCTTGAGAGGGAGGGCCTGTTTTTGGCAGAGCATAAAAAACCTATCCCAAAATACCCCTCTGCGATAGGCGTGATAACCTCCCCCACAGGCGCGGCGATCAGGGATATTCTGGATGTCACCTCGCGCAGGTGGCCCGCGGCCAAAATCATATTCCGCCCCGTGCCGGTGCAGGGTGAGGAGGCCCCGCCGATGCTCAGAAGGGCCGTGGAGACACTCTCTGCGGGGAATATTTGCGATGTCATCATCCTCGGGCGCGGCGGCGGCTCTCAGGAGGACCTGTCGGCTTTTAATGACGAGGCGCTGGCGAGAGCCATCTATGCCTCAAATGTTCCGGTGATCTCCGCTGTTGGACATGAGACGGACTTTACCATCTGCGATTTTGTCTCTGATTTGCGGGCGCCAACCCCCAGCGCTGCGGCGGAACTGGCCACTCCCGACTCTTTTGCGGAGCGCGAGAGAATCTCTTCTCTAGCGGGGAGAATGAGGGCTTCAGCTGAGGACAGGATAGAATCTCTCAGACAAAAGCTGGATTTGCTGACGCTTGACTCTCCGCTCTCAGAGCCAGAGGCGTATCTAGACATTTACCGCGAAAGGCTCGGGGAAGTTTTTGGAACGCTTCTTGACAGCTATATGACAAGGACAGAGGCGGAAAAAAACCGGCTTGCCCTGCTTGCCGGCCACCTGGACGCGATAAGTCCGCTAAAGGTTCTCTCACGCGGGTTCGCCGTGGTCACGAAAGAGGGAGGAGAGACGGTCACGAATATAGCGAGAATAGACAAGGGTGAAAAACTTTGGATAAAACTCCACAGGGGTAAATTTTCAGCACTGGTTACAGATAAGGAGGAATATTAGATGCCGGAGGAATTCAACTTCGAAAAGGCTATAACGCGGCTCTCAGAGATTGTGGAGATCTTAGAGGGCGGTGAGATCTCGCTTGAGGAGAGCATAACCCTCTTCGAGGAGGGGACTAAACTTTCCAAACTCTGCTACAAGACTTTGGATGAGGCCGAACAGAAGATCATAAACCTTGAGAAGGAGGGAGAGGATTGAGTTATCTCTCTAAGGAACAGCATTACAGGGATATGGTAAACGGAGAGCTGAGGCTTTTGATTCCCCCGTGCGGGGAGGAGGATCTCTCAAGCCCTGTGCGCGAGGCGATGGGATATAGCCTCTTTGCCGGGGGGAAGAGGGTGCGGCCCATATTGACGCTTGCCTTCTGCTCCCTCTGCGGGGGAGACGAGAGGCTTGCCCTGCCGTACGCCTGCGCCGTGGAGATGGTACATACCTATTCCCTGATCCACGACGATCTCCCGGCGATGGACAATGATGACCTTAGGCGTGGGAGGCCCACAAACCACAGGGTTTACGGGGAGGATATCGCGCTGCTTGCGGGGGACGGCCTGCTCACCCTTGCGTTTGAGACCGCACTTTCAGGGGAGGACCCCGCTGTCTCGGCGCGCGCGGCCAAAGTTCTCGCCAAATGCGCCGGCGCAGGTAAAGACGGCATGGTGGGCGGACAGTGCATAGACTTAAAGACCGAGGGCGCAGAGGTGGGCTTAGATCTCCTCTTTCAGATGGATTTGGGGAAGACAGCCGCGCTTATCTCCGCTAGCTGCCAGATGGGAGTTATAGCTGCAGGCGGGGGAGAGGAACTGATCTCTCTTGCGCACCGCTATGCCGTGGGGCTGGGAATGGCGTTTCAAATCCGCGACGATATCCTGGACGTCACCGGCGATGCCGAGGTTTTGGGGAAAAATGTCGGGATGGATTCTCAGCGGAACAAGAGAAATTATGTCTCTTTGCTGGGCATGGACAGGGCTCAGGAACTGGTAAGCACCTATACGGAGGACGCGCTCTCCGCCTTAGAGCTCTTCCCCGGGGACAGCGGTTTTTTAAGGGATTTCACCTCAGCCCTCTCAGGGCGGGTCAACTGATGCGGGTTCTGTCCTATTCCATCTCCCCGCGGTTTGGAGGGCTTACGGTCAGGGAGTACTCCAAAAAGGAGCTTGGACTCTCCTCCCATTTTTTGACAGAGCAGAGGAAAATTCCCCGCGGGATTTTGATAAACGGGGAACCGGCGCGTACTGTGGATATTTTAAGTCCCGGGGATGAACTCACCTTCCGCCTTCCTATTGAGGAGACGCAGTATCCCAAAGCGGGGCTTCCAATAGAGATTGCCTATGAGGACGAGGATTTTTTGATAGTCAATAAGCCAAGCGGAATGCCGGTTCATCCCTCACCCGGACATGACAGCGACAGCCTCTTAAACGCTGTCGCAAGCTTTTACGAGAGGACCGGGCAGGCCCATATCTTCCGTCCCGTCTACAGGCTGGACAGGGATACCAGCGGGCTTATAGCCATAGCCAAGAACTTAGCGGCGTCCTGCTCTGTCAAGACCCAAAAGACATATTTTGCCGTCTGCGAGGGCAGGCTAAACGGAGAGGGCAGTATTGACGAACCGATAGGGCTCTCTGAAGACAGCAGGATTTTAAGAATCCAGGGGCGTGGAGATGCCGCAGTCACCCACTGGAAATCCCTCGCCAGCTTTGAAGGATACAGCCTGGTCCGGCTGAATCTTGAGACGGGGAGAACCCACCAGATAAGGGTGCATATGAGCTCTTTGGGGTTTCCCATAGCCGGCGACGACCTCTATGGCGGGGGAACAGAGCGCATCTCGCGGCAGGCCCTGCACTGCGGGAGGCTCAGGCTCTCCTCAAAGGCACTGCCGCAGTTTGGGGAGAAGACCTTCATCTCTGCCTTTCCGGATGACATGACAAAAGCTTTTCCAAAACTTAAGGAAATCGAAATCTAATTTAGAGAGGGGTAATTTTTATGCCCGCGTGTATAGTTCACAATCTTTTCGCAAAGGAGGTCCTCTCTGCCTTTCCGGAAACTCCCAAGGTGGAGGAACTTCCGTATATCTGGGGGGCCCAGGGCCCGGACATATTTTTCTGCCACCGCTACTTAAGCCCTAGAAAGGAGAGGTCCCTGAGTAATTACGGCCATCTGATTCACCACACAAGACCTTCAGAGACCCTGAATATCATGCGGGATTTTCTCAGAGAGCATGAGGGGCTTTCGTACCGCTCCTATATCATGGGCTTTCTCTGCCATTACGCGCTTGACAGCACCGCGCATCCGTATATAAACGCAAGGGCAGAGCAGTGGGCCGGAAAGCGTCCTCCCCATAACTCCGCAAGTATGCATGCCGAGATAGAGTCAGCGCTTGACGCCATAGTCCTCAGAAACAGGACGGGGAAACTTCCGGGAGAGGTTCCTCTTGGGACGATGTTCCCCATAGATCCGCAGACGAACCGGATAATAGCCGAAATCTACGAGCCTGTGCTTGAAAAGCTCTTCGGCCTCACGGATACCAAAGAGAGGATGATAGAGGCCCAGAAGGATACGCATTTTGTCTTTTCCCTGCTTACAGACGGTACGGGCCTAAAGCGGAAGTTTATCTCCCTCTTTGAGAGAGGAAGGCCGCCCATGGTGTCATCCCATTTTGTACCTGTCACCGAAAATGAGGACCTTGACTATGGAAACTTCACCCACGAGCCCTACACCTGCGAGGACGGCACAACCGCCTCCTCAGATTTCCTAGAGCTTATGGATGAGGCGAAAGAGAAGGCGGTCAGGTTTATCCAGTGTTTTGACACGGCAGACCTCGCGGAGCTTACCTCCGATATCTCTTTTTGATATTCAAAAAAATAGAGCCGCCAAACGGCAGCCCTATAAAAGGAATATCTTTACGCTAAACTGAAAGAGGGGAAAATCACACGGCCCTGGTCACTTTACCAGAACGCAGGCAACGGGTGCAGGCGTAAACGCGCTTGGGAGAGCCGTTCACTATCGCCTTGACGCGCTTGATGTTCGGTTTCCACGTACGGTTGGAGCGCCTGTGAGAATGGGACACTTTTATGCCAAAAGATACCTCTTTGCCGCAAAATTCACACTTTGCCATATACGCACCTCCTTAAAAGCGGCGGTCTCCCTAACTTAACGTGAAGATTATATCAGACAGTGCAAAAAAAAGCAAGTTTTTTTTCAAAA
>CAZRQD010000064.1:0-4918 GCA_964602365.1 uncultured Acutalibacter sp.
TCACCCCAAGCCGAGAGAAGTAAAAAAAGGATGGTGGGTTATGCCTTACGCTTATGCTGTCCTCTGGTTCGCCATCGGGCTTATACTTATAATCTCCCTGTCCAAGGAGAACAAGATATTCATCTTCGCGGGAATATTCTTTATGCTTTTGGGCGGATACTGGCTTGCCGACGCCCTTTTGCCCGATATCGACCTGTTCTCCGGTTCGTGGGGAATCGGCTTTAAGGTGGTCTGCGGCGTTGCGCTGATAATCTTCCTGCTGATATTCCTAAGGGAAGGCCGCAAAGGCGCCAAAAAAGCGAAGGATGACAAGAAGGAGGACTGAGGCATGGGCTCTTTCGCCACGGTAATAAATCAGGTCGCGGTGATGATGATCCTCATCGCGGTGGGTTTCGTCCTCACAAAGCTTGGGAAGCTCTCTGAAACAGGCGTCGCCGACATAACCTCTCTGCTGCTCTATGTGGTCACGCCGTGTTTGATTCTCAACTCTCTTCTGGGGATAGAGAGCATCTCGGCAAGAGACCTGGTCCTCGCCATGCTGCTGCCAGCCTTAGCTATCACAATAGCGATAGTCTTAAGCCTCTGCTTTTTTAGGAAGGATGAGCCCTCCAGAAAAAAGGTTCTGCGATTTTCAGCGGCGTTTAGCAATGCCGGATTTATGGGCCTGCCCCTGGTGCAGGGGATAGTCGGCGATGAGGGAGTGGCGCTTGGGTCCTTCTTTGTGGTGGTTTTCAACCTGTTCTGCTGGACCTACGGCTACGGCATGATGAGCGGCGGAAAGGTCAGTGTCAAAAAGGCCCTGCTGAACCCCGGCGTCATAGGTCTCGCTGTGGGCCTGCCGGTCTGCCTTTTAAAGATCTCCCTGCCAAAGATAGTCACCTCGCCCATATCCTTTTTGTCCGGGCTGAACACCCCCCTCGCCATGCTGGTAATAGGGAGCTATGTGGCCAGGGCCGATATAAAATCTGTACTGCGGGATAAGGGGGTCTATCTCTCCGTCTTCCTGCGGCTGATCTTTGCGCCTGCGATCTTCCTTCTGGTGCTCACCCTGATAAAGCCCGGCAGGGTTCTCTTCCTCACAAACGCTATACAGGCGGCGTCTCCGGTCGCGGCCAACGCCGTTCTCTTCTCAGTGGCGTACAAGGCTGATTCCCGCTTAGCCTCGGGTACGGTGGCGCTCTCAACGCTTTTCTCCATAGTCAGCTTGCCGCTTATAGCCGCTTTCTCCGAATATCTCTGCGGGATTCTCGGTTTGGTATAGATGGGAGGGATTTTATGGTACGCGTGGCGCCGTCTCTTCTTGCCGCTGATTTCTCCAGGCTGGGGGAAGAGGTGGACAGGATAACCGGAGCGGATTTGCTGCATATAGATATTATGGACGGGGTTTTTGTGCCGAACATCTCCTTTGGCCCGCAGGTCCTGCGCAGCCTAAGGGGCAGGACAAAGCTCCCCTTTGACGTCCACCTAATGCTAAAAAACCCGCTGCCGTATATCCCGGTATTTAGGGAGGCGGGGGCGGACTATATCAGCTTCCACGCCGAATGCGGGGTGAACGCTTGCGATGCGCTCTCTGCCATAGAGAGAAGCGGCGCGGCGGCAGGGATGGCCATAAAACCGGGGACTGACCCGGAAATTCTCCTGCCGTATGGCGAAAGGCTTGGAATCATCACCGTCATGACAGTGGAACCGGGCTTTGGCGGGCAGGAACTTATCCCCTCCGCACTTGAGAAGATCCCGTGGATAAAGAGGCATTTCCCCCGCGCCTTAGTAGAGGTGGACGGCGGGATAAACGAGGAAACCGCCACCCTTGCGCGCGCAGCCGGCGCAGATATCCTAGTTGCGGGGACCGCTGTCTTTAGGTCCGCGGACCCCGAAAGAGAGCTGCGGCTTTTAAGGGGTGAGTGAAAACGGGCCTTTGCCGGTCTTGACAAAATCCCCTTTGAGATGTAGAATACTACGGTAGCGGGGCGGGTTTTCGCCTCCTTTGGAGAGTTGTCCGAGAGGTCGAAGGTGCAGCACTCGAAATGCTGTGTTCCCAAAAGGAACCTAGGGTTCGAATCCCTAACTCTCCGCCAAATATTAAGGGCGGGTAAGTTGGCCCGCCTTTTTGCCGCCTATTCCTCTTTGATTTCCTCGCTCTCATCTTCTTTAAGCTTGTCTTTCTTTTCCAGCCTCTCGTTTACGGCCTCCCTAAAGAGGCGGTAGACCACCGAGGTCGTGGGCGGGCCCAGGAGAATTCCCGCCATGCCGAGGAGGTTCCCCCAGAAAAGGACAGAGAGGAAAGTCCAGACGGCGGGCAGGCCGATGGAAGAGCCGACCACCCTTGGGTAGATGAAATTCCCCTCCACCTGCTGCAGGAGGATAAGGAAGATGAGAAAGATAAGAGCGTCTATCGGGTGGACGAAGAGCAGGACTATAACCCCCGCGGCTCCGCCAATATAGGCCCCTAAGACGGGAATCAGCGCGGTGACGCAGACCACGGAGGAGATAAGCAGGGCATAGTCTAAGCCAAGGAGTCTCATACCTATATAGCAGAGTGTGCCGAGAATCACACACTCCGTAAGCTGGCCCCTCAAAAAGTTGAAAAAGACGTGGTAGGCGGTACTGCCCACGTGGTGGAGCTTTTTTACGGCGGGGTCCGGCAGGAAGGCCTTTACGGATTTCTTTATCCCGCTTAGCAGGCGCTTCTTCCCAAAGAGCATATATACCGAAAAGATGAAGCCCATCACAAGCGTCATCACCCCTGAGGCGAGGTTTGTGGTGAAGCTGAAGACTTTCCCCAGTATCTCAGAGGTCACCTCTGTGACGCGGGAAAGGACAGAGGACCAGTCTATCCTGTCGGTGAGGTCCCGCAAAAACCCGAGGTCGTGCCTGTTGGCGAAGTTATTCAGCCACTCCACGGCACCGCCCAGGGTTTGGGGCAGGGTCTCCTGCAGGGTCTTGCCCAGAAGAGAGACGGACTCGGCTATCCCCGGGACTATCAGCCCTATAACGAGCGCGAGGATCAGAAAGACCGTAAGATACCCAAGCCCGCAGGCAAGCGGGTAGCGGATCTTTTGCCAGAACTTCCCGCCAAACTTATCTATCAGATTGAATACGTGGTCCTCGTAGATCTTTACGAAAAGGTTTATGACGAACGCTATCACAAGCCCGTAAAGCGCAGGCTTAAGCGCAGAGAGAACAGCCCTTGCCCCGCTTAAAACGGCGTCGAAATGCAGGACCAAAACCGCAAGCGCCGCACCCAGCAACAGGAGCAGCGCGCCGGTGAGGAGCCTGCCGCGGTTCTCCCCAAGTTCTTTTTTTACGTCCTCATAACGCAAACATACCCCTCCCCTCTCCGGCTAAATCAACTCCCCTAAGCCTTCGTGCGGAAGACATTGCCGCACTTCTGGCAGGTCACCTCTATCTTTCCCCTGCCGCGCGGAGCCCTCAACTGCTGGTGGCATTTTGGGCAGCGGAAATATTTGTAGACTTTCCTCTCATTAAACTTCCTCTTCTGAAAACCAAACCATTTGGCCACAGGTTCGTAGAGACGGTAGAAGGTCGCGTTCTCCCTCTGCCTGGCCGGGATATTTCTGGAAAGCGCCCTGAAAAACGCGTAGACGTAGAAGACGTCTGCCAGAATATACAGGGGTCTGAAGAAAAAACCCGCGACAATGGAGAGAATTACGCCCACGATAATCAGGAATATGTTCAGCTTGTCCACGCCGTACCTGCCGTACATAAACCTTCTTAACCACATAAACATGGAAAAGCCCCCTTTTATTTTCAAATCTATCCGTACCGGCTATATATGATAGTATACCCCGAAAACGTCGGCAATTCAACTGATATTTTGTACCCTTTACAAATCCGTGCGAATGCCTTATAATCTTAAGCGGAGGACGGAAGTTCCCCAAAACTAGGAAAGGGAGGAAAATCCATGCCGGAACTTAAGGGAAGCAAGACAGAACAGAACCTGCAGACCGCCTTTGCGGGGGAATCTCAGGCGAGGAACAAGTATACCTACTTCGCCTCTCAGGCGAAAAAGGACGGCTATCAGCAGATAGCGAAGATTTTTGAGGAGACGGCGAATAACGAGAAGGAGCATGCCAAAATCTGGTTCAAGCTCTTAAACGGCGGCATCTCCAGCACAGAGGAGAACCTAAAGGAGGCCGCGGCAGGGGAAAACTATGAGTGGACGGACATGTACTCTGGCTTCGCCAAGACCGCCTATGAGGAGGGCTTTACCGAGATCGGCAAGCTATTCGAGGCCGTTGCCGCCATAGAGAAGGAGCATGAGCAGAGATATCTCAAGCTGCTATCCAACATTAAAGACGGAATAGTCTTCTCCCGCGAAGGGGACAGGATATGGCAGTGCTCTAACTGCGGGCATATCGTCATAGGAAAAGAGGCCCCAGAGGTCTGCCCGGTCTGCTCTCATCCCAGGGCATATTTCGAGCTGAAAGCTGAGAACTACTGAGATAACGGAATATCTCCCCGCCTCCTAAAAGACGGGGAGCTGTTTTTATTCGCGGCGGTCCTTCAGTTTGTCGTTGGGCATCTCCTCTGTATAGAGCGAGGCCCTCCTGGGGATAACTGCGCCAGGTCCCGGACGGCGCGGAGGTCTTGCCTGTGGGGGCTCGTCGTAGTCGTCGTCCTCATATCTTATATGTTTGGGGCGGGTATGCCTCTCCGCCTCCATGATCTCCTCATATACCATGCCGCGGTCGATCTCTTTTTTCTTCATCCTCCTCAGGACAAGAATCACCGTGATAAGCCCCGCTGCGCCAAGGATTGCCAGGAGCCCCCCGCCGTAGAAGAGGACCAGAGAGATCTCATTGCTGCGCAGGTCCAGCCTCGCAAAGGTGACATACCGGGGAGAGCCGTCGCCCTGTGTATTTGGTTCGCGTATGCTCCCGCCGGACCCGGTCCCCTG
>CAZRQD010000065.1:0-4833 GCA_964602365.1 uncultured Acutalibacter sp.
CCGCAGGCGGGGGAGAGATACTCAGAGAGCAAACGCTCTAAAAGGCTTGGGTTTTTTGGGTTTTTTCATCACTCTCACCTAAAGCCGAGCGAATCAAAAAAAGGCTTGGGTTTTCTGGGTTTTGCAAAAAAGGCCTGGGTTTTCTGGGTTTTGCAAAAAAGGCCTGGGTTTTTTGGGTTTTTTTCATTGCGCTCACCTAAAGCCGAGCGAAGTGAAAAAAGGCCTGGGTTTTTATCCGTCCAAAAGAGCGGGAGAAAACTTTTTTATTACTCTCACCCCAAGCCGAGCAAATTAAAAAACTCTGGAAAAGTGAGGGAGAATATGATATATTAGGAGAAAGAGGAGGCGGTAATTTTGAAGATCATGATATTGAGTGCGGCTACAGGCGGCGGGCATATTCGCGCTGCGCAGGCGATAGAGCAGTATATAAGAGAGAATACGGACTATGATGTGGAGAATGTTGATGCGTTAAAGGCTGTGGGAAAATTCCTGGACAAGACTGTCTGCGACAGCTACCTCTTTATGGCGAAGAGGGTCCCCGCGCTGTTCGGAAGGCTTTACAAGGGGACGGACAAGGACAATATCTTCGCGGGGCTGGCGCCAAAACTCAGCGGGGTTTTCAGCAGTATGCTCTATAAGACTGTGGCGGACTATGACCCCGACGTGATAATCACCACCCACCCCTTTGCCACGGAGATGGTCAGCTCTCTAAAAGAGGACGGGCTGGTAACCGCGCCGCTCATCTGCATAATCACGGACTACGGCGCGCACAGGGCATATGTCGCGCCGATGGTCAACGCCTACGTCACCGCCAGCGAGGATATGATCCCCCAGCTAGTGTCCTACGGCGTGGAGGAGGAGAAGATCTACCCCTTCGGCATACCCGTAAACGGGGCGTTTTTCCACAAGCAGGATAAGGAGCAGACGAGGGCAGAGCTTGGCTTAAAGCCGGACCTCACGACCATACTCTTTATGGCGGGGAGTTTCGGGGTGTCGAATATAATCGGCATGATAAGGGACCTGGAGGATTCCAGCGAGAAGATGCAGATAGTGGTGATCACGGGGAAAAACCAGCGGCTGTATAGGGCGTTGGAGAGGGAGCTTGCGGACTTCAAACTGCCGAATAAACTGGTCTATTTCACGGACGAGGTGGAAAAATACATGTACGCCGCCGACCTGCTCATCACAAAGCCGGGGGGCCTTACCGTCTCTGAGGCGCTTGCCTGCGGGCTGCCGATGGCGGTCTTTGACGCCATCCCCGGGCAGGAGGAGGAGAATACGGAATTCCTCTTAGACCACGGCATGTGCATTAAGCTTGATAGGGACGGGGATTTCAGCAAGGAGATATCCGAGCTTTTGCGAGAGCAGGACAGGCTTAAGGAGATGCGCGAAAACTGCGAGAGCTTTGACAAGTCCCAGTCTGTGCCGAACCTGCTAAAGCTCATCACAAAACTTCTGGAGGAGGAGAAAGTTGATTAAACCGGTTGGGATCATCGGCGCCATGGGCGTGGAGATAGAGGCCGTAAAATCCATGGGGGAGACGGTCTCTGAGGAGAGCCGCGGAGGGCTGGCTTTTACAAGCATTAATCTAAATGGGATTCCCTGCGTGGTCTCGCAGTGCGGTGTGGGGAAGGTAAACGCCGCCATCTGCGCGCAGGAGATGATAGACCTCTACTCCCCAAGGCTGCTGATAAATATAGGCGTGGCAGGCGGCACCGCGCCAAAGGTTGAGATAGGCGACCTCGTCGTGGCCTCGCACTGCGTCCAGTATGATTTTGTCCCGCTGGATTATGAGAGGGCCGTTTTAGAGCTGCCCGGCATAGGCCTTGTGGACAAATTCCCCTGCGATGAGGACGCTTCAGGGAAGATCCTGCGCGCCGCTAAGAATCTTTACGGCGGGACGCATTACGGCCCCATAGCTACCGGGGACCGCTTTGTGGCCCAGCGTGAGGTGGGGAAGGGCCTGTATGAGACCTACGGGGCCCTAGCATGCGAGATGGAGGGGGGAGCCATAGCCCATGCCGCGCTCGCCTCAGGAGTCCCGTGCGCGGTTATAAGGGCCATATCGGACGGGGCCAGGGAGAGCTCTACCGTGGACTTCTACACCTTCGTCACGGATACGGCGAAAAAGGCGCAGGAGCTTTTGGCCTCTGTCATAGGGAAGCTGTAATCAGCTATTTTCTCGCGGACCTCAGCGCTGAGCATAGGAGCCTTAGCAGAATACCGGTAAGCGCCCCGGTTAGGACCCCGAAGAGCATGAGAAGCGGTATATAGACCAAAGCCGACCGCCCTGTGAGAAAGAGGGCGGTTATAAGCTGCCCCAGGTTATGCGCCAGCGCGGATAATACGCCGATGAGGATATAGGAGAGGTCCTTTTTCCTAAAGAGAAGATAGGAGGCAAGCGCGCTTAAAAGCCCCCCTGAGAGGCTCATGGCGCCTGCCGCGGCCCCGCGCGAGAGGAAGGAGAAGGCCCCCTTTAGGACCGCTAAGAAAAGCGCGGGGGAGAGGCCCAGGACCTCTGCCGCGAACATGGAGGCGATGTTTGAGAGCCCCAGTTTAAACCCCGGCGGCATACCGGGGAGGGCGGGCAGCAGGTTCTCCAGATAGGAGAGGGCAAGCGCCAGCGCCCCCAAAAGTCCGGTCAGCGCGATTTTTTGAGATCTTCTCATATATCTCTCCTAATAGGTCACTGCGTCCTGAGAGCGCTTCCCAAGAATCTCCAGCGTAAACCTCGCGGGGACGCATACGGCGGCGTCCCCGGCCTTTTTCAAAAGTCCTGTTCTCACGCAGATCTTGTCGGGACAGGATGACGAAACCACCCTGGCCCCGCCGGGGGAAAAGGAGACGGTGAGGATAATTCCGTTTTCCCCGGAAAACTCCATTATTTCTTCGGTCTTTAGGCTGTTTAGTGAAACCCTATAGACCTCCTCATTTTCTATGCGCACAAGGGCTGTTGTCCCAGAGGGGCGCAGGCTGAAAACGGCGAGGAGGAGGGCCGGCAGTATTATCAGCGAGAGCAGAAGGAGAAGTTCTTTTTTTCTAAAAAGCGGTCTCAAGATAGCACCTCCGGGACATAATCCCCATCAGTCAGGGTGAATTTTTCCGAAAGGCCGGGGGTTATCAGGACCCGATGAGGGCTTTCGTCTGTCACGAAGAGGGCCTCTGCATAAAATTCCCGCAAGAGGGGGAGGCTCTCCTCCACACCCAGGACGAAGCAGGCGGTGGAGAGCGCGTCGCTTAAAACCCCTGAGGAGCTGAGAACCGTCACGCCCAGAAGCCCGCTTTCGGCGGGATACCCCGTTTTGGGGTCGAGTATGTGGTGGTAGGTCTTGCCGTCCAGCTCGAAAAATTTCTCGTAGCTCCCAGAGGTGGAGAGAAAGCCCTCTTTAAGCCTCAGCTCTCCCAGAATGCCTTGACTCTCCGGGTCCCGCACGCCCACTATCCACGGTCTTATTCCCCCGCCGTAGAGCCCGACGCTCCCGCCCACGGAGAGGACCCCGCGCCTTGCCCCGGAAGATTTATAGGCCTCTATTCCCGCATCGCAGGCCGCGCCCTTGCCCACGGCGCCGAGGTCCAGCGCCATGTTCTCATCCTTTAGGAGGACTTTCCCGTCATCCTGTAAGATTATCCCGCGGTAGTCCACCGTCTTTAGAAGGGGTGATATCTCGGAATCATCCGGCAGCCGCGGAGAGCCGTCAAAATCCCAGAGGCGGCTTAGCGGGGCAATGGTTATGTCTAAGGCCCCGCCGCTCTCTTCGCATACGGAGAGGGAGGCCTTAAGTATCCCGTAGGTCTCGCTGTCCACAGGCACGGGCTCTTTTCCCGCGCTCTCGTTTATCTCGTATATGTCCCCGCCTGAAAGCCTCCACGAGAGGCGGTATTCCATATCCTCTATCGCAGAGAGTGCGGCTGCGGCCGCGTCCGCCCCGCCGCCCCAGACAGTCTGCTCTATGTAAGAGCCCATGGCGAAGTTCGTACAGCGGTAGGGCTTAGCGGAATAGAGGAGAAAAATCCCCGCAAAAATCAGTATGGCGAGAGAGAGGGCAATGACCGCGGACTTTTTAATTTTCAAACCCCCGCCCCCTTTCAGGCAGTATTCTAGCATTTAAGGCGCCGCCCGGCAAGAGAGAAAGGAAAATTTGGGAATAAAAAAGCGCCGGCAATGCGGCGCCAATTTGGGTTTTGCTATTTTCCCAGCTTCTTAGCGAAGATCTCTGAAACCGTATTCTCTGCATTGGGCGTGATGGAGTTTGTCTTTAGAAAATCCTCTATAACTTGCGGAGAGTTTTCCAGCAGGAAGTTGTAATTCCCAATGCTCTCGGGGTTGTCGGCAAGAAACTGCACATCGGTGGGGAAGGCCAGGATATAGACGTACTCGCCGTCAGAGCCAAGGACATGGAAAGGTTTTTCGGCAAGGCTGTCAAAGTCCTCCTTTGCGACGGCGGATATTGTCCAGACATGGCCGGTCTCGTTCTCCTCAAACGCCAGCTTCTCCCTCAGCCGGAATAGGACGACAAACCCCTCAGGAGAGGGATCAGTCGCGGGGGTCTCAACCACCGCCAGGTCCTCCCAGGCCTGCGGAACGGAAATACTCTTTGAAAGCTGCGCATCTTTGTAAGCTGTGGATTTAGCGGCGGCAGCGCTTTCCGCTATGCTCTCAGCGGGCTCGCTCTCTTCAGGTTTGCTCTCTTCGGGCTCGTTCTCTTCGGGGGTACTCTCATCGGGAGAGGTCTTCTCCTCGCTCATATCGGAGATCTCAGCTTCGCCGGCGGAGGAGACCCCGCTTTCCGTCTGCGATGAAGAGGACTCCCCTGAATTGCCGCCCCCGCAGGA
>CAZRQD010000066.1:0-3197 GCA_964602365.1 uncultured Acutalibacter sp.
AAAAAGTCCCCGTAAATTAAAAAAGCCCCCGGCATGGAGGCTCTGTATTTTCTAGAACAGTCCGTTAAGACTCTCTACAAGGTCGCTGTTTCTCGTCATGGAGATATTGTTTAGGAAGATCACATCCGTGGCGCCGCTTTCCTGCACAAGCTCTCTTAAGTTCCCGTCATAGTAGCGGTAATCCACAACATAGACCGTCTGATAATGCGAGAGGAGGAACGGTACGAAGCAGTTGCCGAAGGATTCCTTCAGCACCACGCAGGCAGAGCCGTCATCCAAATCGCGGTTATACAGCTCCTCATAGGGTTCATCCGCGGCGGCAAAGATATAGTATAGCTCCTGCCTGCCGTACTGGTCGCCGTCGTTTATTACGGGCCAGCCCTCTATTCTCTCCCCGGAATGCATGTCTATAAACATCATGTCCGTGTCAGCTCTTACCCGGTAGGCCTCAACCGTGTCGGGGTTGGCCTCCATCTCGGCGTTGGGGTTGTCGCTGTAGAAGGTTCCCAAAAATCCCTCATAGCTGTCCTTGTCAAATCCGTCAAGCGGCACCGGCTCTATGCCCTTTGCCTTGCAGAACTCCACATAGGCGTAGTATGCCCCAAGCTGGGTCCAGTGGTGGTCCGTGCGGAAATAGATATACTCGTTATTCCTGACCTTCAGCGCATCAAACAGCGGGACCGTCTTTACATTGGGATTATTGTATTGTATGGATTCAGTGATATAGTTGATGGCCTTTTTCTGGTCGTCGGAATTTATCCCGTTCTCCTCGATATAGCTCTCTGGCAGCATTATATCCATGCTGGTGGGAATCACCATATCATATACCGTCGCAAGGTCCCCAAGGACGTCGTCTGCTTCGCAGATGGCGGTGATATAGCTGTTGGCCACATCCTCATTGAAGTTATAGTATTCATACCCCGTATCTCCAACTCTCAGCAATGCGCTAAGCTGTTCGGGCACACCCTGCGGGACTCTCTCCGGCGGGGGTGTCAGCGGCGCTTCCGTGGGGACGGGTGTCGGGGAGGCAGTGGGTTCCGCCGTCGCGGAGGAGACCAGAGAGTCAACTGGCGCGGACTCCGGTCCGCTTAAAGCAGAGCTCAAAAGTCCGGAGGACTCCCCTCCCTGCGGTGGATTTTCTTCCCCGCCCCTCGATACCAAGAAAAACACAAGGGCGGCCACCGCTATTATAAGGACCGCTATCAATATAATCAGCCAAACGGGGGGCGAGTTTCTCTTCGGTCTCCCATGCCTCGGCCCGTTATAGATGGGGGTGCTGCTGCGTTTTACATACTGCTTGCCCGCCATTTTACCCTCTCCTTTCAACCTCTCACAAAGGGCGCTTCGGGAATATCGTCCCCGCCCTGAACTTCTCCGTTTATCTCCACCGTCTTAACGCCGAAGAGATCGCTTACCTTCTGGTCTATCGCGATAAATGTCTCCCTGCCCGGAAAACTGTCGGAAAACCAGTCGTCTATCCCGCTGAAATATTCCCCGGAGAACAGGCTCTCCACGGAAAATTCCGGGAACTCGGCAAGTTTTCTCTTCTCCTGTTTGGATTCGCTTGGCCTGATACCCGGTATTAAGGAGACTACCATCAAGACCCCAAGCGCCAAAAAGAATATGCCGACCTTTATCTTCTTCCACACAGGCTGCCTTTTTACCCTTCTCATGTTTTCCCTCCTAGAAATTCGTGTAGAGGAACGCGTCGTAGGAACTCCCCACCAGATGACTGACGGAGAGCAGTATCCCCACTATCGGCAGCAGAACCTCCAGCACCGCGCCGGAAGCCCTTAGCAGAATCTGCCTGGAGTCGCAGACCCTGTGGTACAATCTCCTCACAAGAGGGGTGCAGGCTATGACGGCGATTACAAGGAAAAAGACGTAGTTTAAAAGCTGGTTTTTCGCCTCAAAATTCATGAAGCTGTTCCCGTTTAGGCAGAAAAGTCCTTTTAAAACGACCCCCGCCTGTTTTAAATCTCTGAAATAGAAGAGAATCCAGCCGAAAAATACGACGCAGAGCGTATAGATATGCCCGAAAACTTTCGGCAGCTTCATAAGCCCCGGGATTATAAACTTCTCTATTGCGAGAAATGCGAAATAGTAGAGCCCCCAGAGGATGAAATTCCAGTCGGCGCCGTGCCACATACCTGTCAACAGCCAGACTATAAAGAGGTTAAGCGCCTGCCGCGCCTTGCCCTTGCGGTTCCCCCCAAGCGGAATATAAACATAGTCCCTGAAAAACGACGAGAGGGATATATGCCATCTTCTCCAAAACTCCGTCACAGAGCGGGAGAGATACGGATAGTCAAAATTCTCCCTGTAGTGGAAGCCTATCATCTGCCCCATGCCTATCGCCATGTCAGAGTAGGCGGAGAAATCGAGATAGATCTGCAACATATACGCAATGCATCCCAGCCAGAGGGAGAGCGCCGGCGCGCTGGAGAGCTTCGCCAGGTTCTCCGCGCGGGAGGCCAAAAGCCCGTCCCCCAGGTTTAGGACCTTTATCTCCCCGCAGACATTCGCCAGGATAACCTTTTTGCAGAGACCAGAGACGAAGCGGTTCACGCCGACCCGCAGATTTTCTAAGTCAACTTTCCTGTCCAGGATCTGCTCTGAGACATCCTTATACCGGACTATCGGTCCGGCAATACACTGGTGGAAAAGGCAGACGTAGAGCAGGAGCCTCCGAAACTTCGGCTGCGCGGGAACCTCCCCGCGGTAGACGTCCACAAGGTAGGTGAGAAGCTGAAAGGTGTAAAAGGATATTCCGATGGGCAGGGCTATCTGCGGGACGATCTTCGGGATGCCCAGCAGGTCGTGCGCGTTCTTTGCGACAAAAGTCCCGTATTTAAAGAAGAAGAGCAGACCCAAATCTATGGCGCACCCGAGGATCAGGAAAAGTTTAGATTTTCTCTCTCCCCTATACCTGTCTATATACTGCGAGATAAACCAGTCTGAAAACGCCATGAAGAGCAGGATCAAAATGTAAAACGGCTCTCCCCAGGCGTAAAATGCCAGGGAAAAGATGATCAGCACGGTATTTTTGGTCTCAATATTCCTCGCCAGCGCATAGATCAGCATCTGCAGAGGAAAAAATACGCACAAAAACGTCAGAGACGCAAAAACCATGCTCTCTCCTCCTCCCCTCTCTCAGCTTTTACCCTAATCTAGAAAATCGCTAGTTTTGCCGGTCA
>CAZRQD010000066.1:3297-4508 GCA_964602365.1 uncultured Acutalibacter sp.
TTTTTAAAGACGGGAATATCCGCCTCTTTGTCCTTTACCACACGGACAATGCCCAGAATGCAGAGGCCCCAGGTGCCGATTACGAGAATCACACAGAATATCGTGGCCATGACGCAGAGGATATCTCCCAAAAGGCCCATGCCTACACCCGAACCTATAAACCAGATCAACGCAAACAGCGCGAACAGCACCTTTGCGACCACAGAGATTCCCAGAGCCTGGGTCACCTGCCTGCCGCTCCACTCGTCCCTCTCAAGGGCAAGCACAAAGAGAAGAAGGGCCGCGCAGATAAGCGGAGAGCCGAAGGCCGCCGCGACAAACGCCGCCACGGGGTATATCCAAAGCACAACCCCGAGTTTTCCCTTTCTCGACTGTCTCATTATATGACCTCCCCGTCATTTTATTTTATTATGGTAAATTTCCTGCCGCGCACGGACTACTTCCGCCGCAAGTCCTATTATACTTTATTTCGGCCGTAAGTCAAGAATGAATTTGGCCCTAAATCGGTTTCCCGCTACAAATATCTCACAACCGCTATAACCTTGCCCAGAACATATACCTCGCGGGAATAGATCGGTTTAAAGTCCGGGTTTTCCGGCTGCAGGCGGATCATCCCGCCCTCCTCGCGGAAAAAGCGTTTTACCGTCGCCTCGTCATCAATCATCGCGACAGCTATATCCCCGTTTAGAACCTCGGCGCCGTTTTCGGCTATGACATAGTCCCCGTCCAGGATTCCGGCGTCGCGCATGCTAAGCCCGCTGACATGCAGGGCAAAGAGCTCTCTCCCCTCTTTTACGGGGAACGGGATATACCCCTCTATATCCTCCACGGCTAGGATTGGCCTGCCCGCGGTGACCCTGCCCATTATGGGAACCTGCGCTGTGTCCGGCGTCCCCTCTATTTTTATAGAGCGGTTCTGTCCCGCCCCGCGGGTGATATATCCCAGCCGCTCTAAGGTCTTTAGGTGGGCATGCACGGTAGAGGTGGAGCGCAGGCCCGTCGCGGCGCAGATCTCCCTGACGCTGGGCGGCACACCCGTGGGCGCCTGCTTCCTGAGAAAATCATATACCTTTCTCTGGCTGTCTGTAAGTTCGCTCATTCCCACACCTCTCCTTATAGCTCATTTTCTGCATTTTAGCATAATCTTCGATAAAAGTAAACATTTGTTTTTCCGCGCATGCGAAAAACGCTCTGGGTTTTAGAAAAAAGGC
>CAZRQD010000067.1:0-4297 GCA_964602365.1 uncultured Acutalibacter sp.
AGACCTCCCCAAGATGTTGGGGAGGCCGGCTCTGATTTGGTCTAATTCAGCTCTAGGGTCATGCCGTCGTAGGATACAAGGAGGTTTTCCTTTTGGGCGATCTCCTCAAGCTCCTCGTGGGTGAGGCCTCCGTTATGGGAGAAGTGGTTCATGACTATCCTGGTATTCGCGTCGGCTATGCCCATTTTGCGAAACTCCTGCGCGGCCTCTATATCAAGGGCAGCGCCCATATGGCCGCCCTCGCGGCCGAAATTCCGCCCTCCGTTTGTCCCGTCCAGGCTGATAAGGTCCTGCCTGCCGATGGTCTTAAAATACTCCCAGACCTCAGGGCTGTACCAGCCGCTGTCGTGCAGGTAGAGGATGGAGGTGCCAAGATCGTCCTTAATATGGTAGATGAAGGGCTCGTCCCCCTTGCCCATATGGTTGGCGGGCAGCGGCATGACGGTATACCCGCCGAATTTGACGGGGGTAAACGGCTTTAGGATATGAAAGCTTAAGGCCCCGCGGCTCTTTTCGTCTATCTCGCCATCCGTGCAGCGGTCGAAGAGTTCTTCCGTCTGCTTAGCGCAGAAGATGTCAAGATTTGGGCTCTTCATCACGGGGCTAAAGACAGAACCCCTCACGGAGAGCTCTTGCGGGAAGAAGTGGTCCATATGGCAGTGGGTGACGAGAAGATATTTTACGGCGCTTAAATCCAGCCCAAAGGCGAGTTTATGCAGGTATGTATCGGGCGGGAGGTCCAAGAGGAGATCTCCGTTTATCAGCGCCTGGCTGCGCGTCCTGATATTTTTCCCGCCAAGATCCCTTGCCTTTTGGCAGTGTTCGCAGTCGCAGAAGACGGCGGGAAAGCCCTCTGCGGCGCCTGTGCCGAGATACTGAAACCTCATCATCTTACCAGCCCTGCGACCTCAGATATTCCCGGCTGAGGGTGATGGCCTCCATGGGGGACCTGCCGTTAGACTGGTCCTGCTCCACGACGACCCATTCAGACCCGGCAGCTATGGACGCCTCTAAGATAGAGGGCATGTCCTGGTCCCCGTGGCCGACGGGGCGAAACTCGAATGAGCCGGCGGAGGCCTCCTTCTTCTCCACGGTGGTGCCTATCAGCTCGTACATATTGGCGGGGCGGCCCTCCTTGTGGAAGTCCTTGAGGTGGACTATCGGGGAGCGGCCGGCGTACTTTCTCACATAGGCGGCGGGGTCCTCCCCGGCGACCTTGACCCAGCAGGTGTCAAGCTCTGTCTTTAGCAGGTCCGCGGGGATCGTGTCGTAGATGTAGTCTAGGGCATAGCGGCCGTCTGGCATCTTCACAAACTCGAAATCGTGGTTATGGTAGAGAAGCTCTATTCCCTTTTCCTTGCAGACTTTTCCTATCTGTTCGAAGGTCTTCACGTTCTCCTCAAACTTCGGGGTGCCGGGGCGGTCCTCGTCCATCAGATAGGGGATGGCGATGTATTTTACGCCGATCTCCTTATACTGCCCGACGACGCCCTCAATATCCCCCCGCAGCTCTTGAAACGGGACGTGGGCGGAAAGAGCTATAAGTCCCGCCTCCTCTATGGCGGTCCTGACCTGCACGGGGGTGTGGCCGTAGAGGCCGGCAAGCTCCACGCCGTCATAGCCAATCTCTTTGATCTTTTTAAGCGTGCCGGCAAGGTCCCTCTCCGCATCGCCGCGGACGGAATAGACCTGCACGCCTACCGGAAGTGTTTTCATATAAATTCCTCCTGTATTTTAAGATAGAAGTGCACTGCCCCAATATTATATCAAACCCCGCGCGGGGTCAAGAAGGAGAGAGAAAAAACTTTCCAAAACCTCTGCGCTGTGGTATAATCCCGGTATACGGAGGGGAGTTGGATGAAGAGAAACCTGCGGTTTTATTTCGCGCTGTTCGTGGCGAGGGCGCTGAGGACGTGCCTGAGGCTAATCGGCAAGAAGGGGACAAATATGCCGGGGGACTGGGCCGTGATACTCTGCCCGGACTTTCTTGGCAGGATGCCGAGGCCTAAGACCGTGATAGGCATAACGGGGACAAACGGCAAGACGACTGTCGCCAACATGGTTGAGGACGTTCTGGGCGGCCTTGGATATGATTTTATCTGCAACCGCTTAGGCTCCAATGTGGATTCGGGCCTGGCATCGGCCATGATAGCGAACTCCTCCTTTTTCGGAAAGCCAAAGAAGGATTTGGCCGTCTTCGAGCTGGACGAGAGGATGTCGCCGAGAATCCTGCCGTACCTAAAGCCGGATATCCTGCTTGTCACAAACCTCTTTAGGGACTCCTACAAGCGAAACGCACACGTGGAGTTTATAAGCGATATACTGGAGAGGTACATACCAAAATCCACAAAACTGCTGCTAAACGCCGACGACCTGATCTGCGCCTCTCTGCGCAGGGAAAACGAGAGGGTATATTTCGGCATAGACCGCCTGCCTGAGGACGGGGAGAGCTGCCAAAACATCGTGCGGGACGTGAGGGTCTGCCCAAACTGCGGCGCGCCGCTTAAATGGGATTTTGTCCGCTACCACCATATTGGCCGGCCGAGATGCCCAAACTGCGGCCTGACCTCCCCCGCGGCGCAGTACAGGGTAAAATCCATAGACCAAGAGGCGGGAGAGGCGGTGGTCAGCTTTCCCGGCGGGGAGCTTAGCGTGAGGCTGCCAAACACCAGCATCATAAACGTATATAACGCTATATCCGCGATGGCGCTGCTTGGGGAGTTTGGAATCTCTAAAGAGAAAATAGCGGAGTGCTTTGGGAGGCTAAAGCTGAGCGAGAGCCGCTACAGCGAGGAGGTTGTAAACGGCAGGAAGGTCATCCTCCACCTGGCAAAGGGGCAGAACCCCATAGCCTGCTCCAGAGCGTTTGAGAATATCAGGGACTACCCGGGGAAAAAGGCGGTGATCCTCTTTTTGGACGACCACTTCGACGCGATGCGCTCTGTGGAGAATACCGCCTGGCTCTTCGACACGGACTTTGAGTTTCTGAATAGCCCTGACGTCACCTTCATCACGGCGGCGGGGGCGCGCCACTGGGACGTATATCTAAGGCTGCTGCTGGCGGAGATCCCACCGGAGAGGATGAACCACACGGAGGACGTGGACGCCGCGGCGGGGATGGCGGACCTCTCCCGGGCGGATTCGGTATTTATCCTCTATGACGTATACACCATAGACCTCGCAAACAGGGTAAAGGAGCAGGTGAAGGCCAGACTGGAAGGGGGAGAGTTCAGTGAAAATTGAGGTGCTGTTCCCGGAGTTCTGCAACCTCTTCGGCGACCCGGCAAACATCCGCTACCTTAAAAAATGCCTGCCCGAGGCGGAGATCATAGAGACCCCGCTTGGGGGCGAGCCGCTTTTCGCAAGGGAGGCGCCAAACCTTATCTATCTGGCGCCGATGACGGAGAGGACGCAGGAGAGGGTGATAGCTGCCCTCCTCCCGTATAGGGAGAGGATAGAGGAGCTGATCAACCTTGGGACGGCGTTTTTGTTTACGGGAAACGCCATGGAGGTTCTGGGCGAGAGCATAGAGGACGGAGCGGAGAAAACCGAGGGGCTTGGGATACTGCCCATAAGCGCAAAGCGGGATATGCTAAAGCGGCATAACTCTGTATTCCTGGGGAGTTTTGAGGGGAAACCCCTGATGGGGTTTAAGTCGCAATTTAGCATGGCATATCCCAAAGACGGGGCCGAGGGGCTCTTCCCGGCGGCAAAGGGCGTGGGGCTAAACCCCAAATGCCCGTTTGAGGGAATAAGAAAGAGGAACTTTTTCGGGACCTATCTTTTGGGACCGGTGCTGATCCTGAACCCGGATTTCACAAAATACCTGATGGCGGTGATGGGCGCGCCGGGCAGGGAGGTCGCGTTTTCCGACGCCGTATATGCCGCCTATGAGAAGCGGCTGAAAGATTTTAGACAGAAAGCTTAGAAAAAACTCTCAAAAAGATCTTTACAAACTCCCCCGCGCTGTGGTAGAATACCCCTTGCGGGAGAATATGGGATCGTAGCTCAGTTGGGAGAGCGCCGCGTTCGCAACGCGGAGGTCGAGGGTTCGAATCCCTTCGGTTCCACCATAAAAGCGTTGCGGGGATGAAATCCCCCGTGACGCTTTTATAATAGACTTAAGAGGGATTCGAACCCGAGAGGGTCTGACCGTTAAGAAAATGTCCCGGCGGGACATTTTTAGGGCAGAGCGGCGAGACCGGTACCGCAAGGCGCAGCCTTGGGGTGGGCGAGCCATTAGCGCGCAAAGCGCGCGGCGAATCCCTTCGGTTCACTTCCATTTTTGCTTACGACT
>CAZRQD010000068.1:0-3798 GCA_964602365.1 uncultured Acutalibacter sp.
CAATATATGTTGGCTTGTTTTTACTTTTCTTTTAAAACGCATATTTTGAATATCATTTTTATGGCGTGCAACGCGTGTGTAATCTCGAAGTTTTGGGAGGGATTATCTAGCATAGTTGAGAATAAAATCTTAAAATGGATTATTATATTTGCAAGTATAGTAGTAGTTGGTATTATTTTGATTATTTTTGGATATTTTCCTGTTTCAACGAGCTTACGGAAGGTGTTATTATCTTGAGGGAGCCCGGACGGCTCCCACGCGATGGGGGGATTTCCGGCAGGAGGTCCCTCTCCCAATAAAACTTACTCTTTATTTTCCGGTCCAACTGTGCTAGAATATGAGCAGCGAAAAGAAAGCGGGTGGCGCTTTGAGGGTTGACTGCCATAACCATACGATGTTCTCCCCCGACGGTGCGGGCACCGTGGAGGAAAAGCTGGTAAGGGCTAAGGAGCTGGGCCTTATCGCCATAGCGCTTACAGACCACTGCGAGTGCCAGGCGTATGAGGAGGAGTACAGGGAGCGCGCTTTTAGGGCGTGGGAGGCGATGGAAAGGGCAAAGGTCCCTAAGGGGATAACCTTTTTAAAGGGGATAGAGCTGGGGCAGCCCACGCAGAACCCAAAGGGCGCCAAAGACGCGCTTGCGCGGGGATATGATTTCGTCCTGGGCTCTCTGCACAACCTTGAAGATGAGGAGGACTTCTGCTATATGAGCTTCTCCCCAAAAAGGCAGGGTGAGGCGGAGAGGCTGCTGCAAAGATATTTTGAGGAGGAGCTGGAGGTGGCGAGGAGCGCCGACTTCGATTCCCTGGCGCATATGACCTATCCGCTGAGATATATAAGTAGGAGGGACGGGGTGGAGATAGACCTTAGAAAGTTTGAGAGCGTGACGGACGAGATCTTTAGGACGCTTATAAAAAGGGAAAAGGCGCTGGAGGTAAATACCTCGGGATACACTGAGGACGGCGTGCCCTGCCCTGACGGGACGCTGCTTAAGAGGTATTTTGACCTGGGCGGCAGGCTTGTGACCGTGGGCAGCGACTCTCACATAACGGAGAGGATAGGGTTTGGGTGTGAGAGGGGAATAAATCTCCTTTTTGAAATAGGATTTAGGGAAATCGCCATATACGAGGGGCGGCGGGCAAGACTGCTGCCGATAACGTAGGAGGGTCTTTATGCGGGAGCTTTTAGAGCTTTTGGAAAACGACGCAAAACTTACGCCAAAGCAGATAGGCGCAATGCTTGGGGAGAGCGAGGAGGCCGTAGAGGCCGCCATAGCCCGGTACGAGCGCGAGGGGGTAATAAAGGGCTACCACGCACTTATAAACTGGGAGAAGACCGGCGCACCGCTTGCCGCCGCGCTGATTGAGCTGAAGGTCACGCCGAAGAAGGATACCGGCTTTGACGAGATTGCGGGGAGGATCATGAACTTCCCGGAGGTGGAGAGCGTCAGCCTGATGAGCGGGGGCTTTGACCTGGCGGTGACGGTGAAGGGAAAGAATATGCAGGACATAGCCATGTTCGTGGCGAAGAGGCTCTCCACGATAGAGGGGGTGCTTTCGACAGCGACGCATTTCGTCCTGACCAAGTACAAAGAGGGCGGGGAGATCTTCCGCACGGACTATGAGGAGATAGACGAGCGGGGGAGCAACCTTGTGGATTAAAACGGGGGTGAGGGCTTGATTGAGTATGACGGCCTTGTAAACAGGAATATAAGGGCTGTCAAGCCCTCGGGAATACGGAGGTTCTTCGACATCGCAAACGAGATGGGGGACGTCATCTCACTCTCCGTGGGAGAGCCGGACTTCCTCACGCCGTGGCATATAAGGGAGGAGGGCATAGCCTCCCTTGAAAAGGGCAGGACCCGCTATACCCCAAACAGGGGGTTTATCGCGCTAAGGGAGGAGATATCCCGGTTTATAGCGCGGCATTACGCCGTGGAGTATTCCCCCGAAAGCGAGATCTTAGTCACCGTGGGCGGAAGCGAGGCCATAGACCTCTGCATAAGGAGCCTTATAAACCCCGGCGACGAGGTGATCATCCCGGAGCCCAGCTTCGTCTGCTATGTCCCCATCACGCAGATGGCGGGGGGCGTGCCGGTGATAGTCCCGACAAGGGCCGAGGACGGCTTTCGCCTTACAGAGGCGGCGCTGAGGGAGAAGATCACAAAAAAGACAAAACTGCTGATCCTACCGTACCCGAATAACCCGACGGGCGCCGTAATGCGCAGGGACGACCTCATCCCGATAGCGAGGGTTGCTAAGGAAAATAACCTGCTGGTCCTCTCCGACGAGATCTACTCTGAACTCACCTACGGGGACGAGGCGCACGTGGCGTTCTCCTCCCTGCCGGGGATGAGGGAGAGGACGGTGCTTGTGAACGGGTTCTCCAAGACCTACTCCATGACCGGGTGGAGGCTGGGGTACGCCGCGGGACCTGAGGAGATAATCTCCCTTATGACGAAGCTCCACCAGTTCGCGATAATGAGCGCGCCCACAACCAGCCAGTACGCGGCAATAGAGGCGCTTAAAAACGGGGACGATGACATAGCCTATATGCGCAGGCAGTACGATATGAGAAGAAGGCTGATAAAAAGCGGACTGGACTCTCTGGGGCTCTCCTGCTTTGAGCCGGAGGGGGCGTTCTACGTCTTTCCTTCGGTAAAATCTACGGGGATGAGCTCGCAGGAATTCTGCGAGAAGCTGCTCTATAGCAAGCGGGTGGCCGTCATCCCGGGGGACGCCTTCGGCGAGTGCGGAGAGGGGTTTGTAAGGGTATCCTACTCCTACTCCATCTCGCATATAACAGAGGCCCTGGCGCGAATCCGCGCGTTTTTGGAGGAGCTATGAAGATCTTAGCGCGGGCTAAAATCAACCTGAGTTTAGACGTCACGGGAAAGAGGGAGGACGGCTACCACACGCTGGACTCTGTGATGCAGAGCGTGCAGCTTTGCGACGAGGTCGAGATAGACCTTAAACCCGCGGGCGGGATAGAGATCGCCTGCGGTGCGCCAAACATCCCGCGGGATGAGAGAAACAGCGCCTATAAGGCGGCGAAAAATTTCCTCTCCCGCATAGAGATGCCGGGGCAGGGGGTTTGGATAGGCATAGGCAAAAAGATCCCCAGCAGGGCGGGGCTTGGCGGCGGCAGCGCAGATGCGGCCGCGGTGCTCTTGGGCCTAAATCGGCTTATGGGATCTCCGCTTGATGGGGACTCTCTCATCTCCCTTGCGGCGGGGGTCGGTGCGGACGTGCCGTTTTGCCTGACGGGAGGGACCAAAAGATGCGAGGGCATTGGGGAAAAACTCTCCCCTGCCTCTCCTCTCCCGGATTGCCTTATACTCATCTGCAAGCCTGAGGCCGGCGTCAGCACACCGGAGGCGTACAGGGCGCTTGACGCGGGGAGCGCGCAGGAGGTCCGCAGAACACCCGCGCTCTTGCGGGCGCTTGAGGGCGGAGAGCTATATGAAATCTCGCAAAGGCTCTATAACCGCTTTGATGAGACGCTTAAGATCCCGGAGGTCCTGCGGATTAAAGATATACTCAAAAAGGGCGGGGCCCTTGGAGAGCTGATGACGGGAAGCGGGTCGGCGGTTTTCGGCATATTCGAGAGTTTGGAGAGGGCTAGGAAAGCCCGCCGGAGCTTGAGAGGGCTGGGCGTGACCTACCTTACGAGACCCGCCTTAAGCGGGCTTGAGATTATTTGATGAGGCGATTATCCCCAAGGGGGAATTGCAAATATTAAGAGGAGGTAAAATATGTATACCTGCGTAAGGAAGGGTCCAAAGCGCGGGGTGGCGCT
>CAZRQD010000069.1:0-3562 GCA_964602365.1 uncultured Acutalibacter sp.
TAACCGATCTTTTGTGCGATTTCAAGCCCCAGTTTTCTATGCCCTCTGCACTGCGCCAAGGGCCGTGAGTTTTGAGATTATCCCGTCAGTAAGCGGAGTGACCTCCTCCCTTGTCAGGGTCTTTTCCGGGCTGACAAAGGAAAACCGCAGGGTGACGCTTCTCTTCCCGCCCTGATTAAATAGATCTATGACCTTGACGCCGGAGAGTATTCCGCCCAGCTCATTCTCCCACGCGGGGGAGAGTTCCCTAAAGCTGAGGCCGTCCGGCAAGAGGAGGGAGACATCCACGTCTATCCCCGGGAAGCGGGAGGGTTCCAAATAGTTAAGCTCCTCCCCAGGTATCTCAGAAAACGCATCCATGTAGAGCTCTCCCAGGACGGCGGCGCCCCGGCGGTCCAGATTCGCTGCCACAGTGGGGTGCAGGGCACAGACCCGCCCAAGGTATTGGCCGTCATACGAGATTTTCGCGGTATTTACGGGATGCTCGAAGGAGTGGACGGGCTCGCAGTTTTCAAAATCTAACTCCACACCCTTTATCTCCCCCGCCAAAGTGCGGAAGATCTCAAGGAGGCTGTAGTAGAGCTCTCTCTCCCCCTTTATTCTGCTGTAGAGGGCTATGCCAAGCGACTTGCGCTCCAGCGCGAGGCCGTTTTCATCCTTGCCAAGGCAGACGCGGCCTATCTCGAATATGCCGTATTCCGCGGCAAAGGAGCGGTTCTCCTTGATCAGCCAGAGAAGCGTGGGGCCCATGCATGTGCGCAGAAGCTCGTTATCCGGATTCTGCGGGTTTAGGAGCCTTATATTCTCCTCCGGCTCTATGCCGAGATCCTTGCATTTCTTCAAATCCGTCCAAATATAGGAATGTATCTCGTGCAGAGAGTAGCGCTTGACCAGGATATCCTTGGCGAGGCTGTCCGCCCTGTTTTGGGGGCTGCGTTTTTTGGGAGCCAGAGGACTTAGGGTGGTGGAGACCTTAAAATTGTCATAGCCGTAGACGCGGGTAATCTCCTCTATTATGTCCGCCTTGATGGTGACGTCCTTGGTGGCGCGGTAGCTTGGAACGTCCACGGTGAAGCGCCCGCCGCTGAGCTTCGCGCCAAATCCCAGGGATTTGAGCGTCTTGAGTATCTCCTCATCCGAGATGGATATGCCGGTGTAGCGGTCCACATACTCCCTGTCAAAGCTGAGCTCGACCTTGGGGAAATGTCTCACATAGACATCCGTGAGGCGAGAGCAGACCTCTGCGCCGGGGTCTATGTCCAAAAGCAGTTTAATAAAGCGGGCTATTGCCGTGACGGTCATCTCGGGGTCAAGACATTTCTCGTAACGCATGGAGGCGTCTGTCCTAAGCCCCAGCCTCACGGCAGAGCGGCGGACGGAAACGGCATCAAAATTGGCGGATTCCAAAAGGAGGCTGTCAGTGCTGTCCTCTATCTCCGTATTAAGCCCGCCCATGATCCCCGCCACGGCGACCGGCTCTCCCAAGGAGCAGATCATAAGGGTATTCTCGTCGATCCTCCTCTCGGTCCCGTCAAGCGTCTTAAAGTTAAATGGCTCTGAAAACCGCTTTACCTCTATCCTGCTGACCTTAGAGGCGTCAAACGCGTGCATTGGCTGTCCCATCTCCAGCATGAGGTAGTTTGTGAGGTCAGCCAGAAGATTTATCGCGCGGCTGCCGCAGTAGTAGAGACGGATTCTCATATTTACCGGACTTATTTTCTTCGTTATATTCCTAACCTTCAGCCCGCTGTAGCGGTAGCAGAGCTCTTTGTCAAGCACCTCTATCTCTATCGGCGAGAGCGAGTCAAAGGCTGAGAGCTCCACCGTCTCCAACGGTTTAAGCTCCCTGCCCGTAAGGGCCGCAAACTCCCTCGCAATGCCGTAATGCCCCCAGAGGTCCGGGCGGTTGGTGAGGGATTTATTGTCTATCTCGAAGACGGTGTCCCTGATCTCGAAGAGCTCGCAGAGGTCAGCGCCTATAGGGGTATCGTCCGGCAGTTCCATCAGACCGGAGTGGTCCTGAGAGATACCGATCTCTTTTTCGGAGCAGCACATCCCGTGGGAATCATACCCCGCTATCCTCGCGGCACCGATCCTCTCGCCCATGACCATGCCGCCCTCTTTCACAAACGGGACAATGATCCCCTCCCTGGCGTTAGGCGCGCCGCAGACCACGTCATATACCCCGTCGCCGGCGTCAACCTTCAGCAGATGGAGCTTTTTTGAATTGGGGTGCGGGGAGACGGAGAGAATTTTTGCGGATACCACGCCCTCTATGTCCTCTCCCTTTTTGTAGATATCCTCCACCTCTGCCGTGGAGAGTGTGAAGCGGCGGATCAGCGCCTCCAGGTCAAGCCCTGAGAGATCCACGAAATCCTTTATCCAGTTCATGGAAATAAACATCCAAAATACCCCCTTAAGCCTGCCTGAACTGGCAGAGCGCCTTTAGGTTCCCGCTGTTGAGGTCCCTTATATCCTTAATGCCGTATTTCATCATCGCCAGGCGGGTGAGCCCCAGGCCGAAGGCAAAGCCCGTATATTCCTCGGGATCAATGCCGCCCATCTGCAGGACGTTCGGGTGGATCATCCCGCAGGGGCAAAGCTCCAGCCAGCCTGAATGCTTGCAGGTCGGGCAGCCCGCTCCCCCGCAGATAAGGCAGGAGATGTCCAGCTCGAACCCCGGCTCCACGAACGGGAAAAAGCCCGGTCTCAGCCTGACCTCTATGTCCCGCTCGAAAACCTCGGAGAGCATGGTCTTCATAAAATATATCAGGTTTGCGATGGAGACGTTTTTGTCTATCATCATACCCTCCATCTGAAAGAAGGTATTCTCGTGGCTGGCGTCCGTGGCCTCGTTCCTAAAGCAGCGGCCGGGGAAAATCGCCCTTAGCGGAGCGCCGTACTTCCTCATTATGGCGTTCTGCGCGGCCGAGGTCTGGGTCTTCAGCAGCTCGCCGTTATCCAGCCAGAATGTATCCTGCATATCCCTTGCGGGGTGATCCTTTGGGACGTTCACAGCCTCGAAGCACTCGTAGTCTGTGACTATCTCCGGGTAGTCCTCCACGGTAAAGCCCATGGAGGTGAATATCTCCTCAAGCTCCCTCTCCACCACGGTGATGGGGTGAAAAGAGCCCTCGCTCACCTCAAGCGGCATACTGACGTCATATCTCTCCGCGGAGGCGATGAGATTTTTTTCCTCCTCCTCTTTAAGCTTTTCCGCCCTTTCGCTTAGGCTCTCCTCAACATGCCTCTTTAGCTCGTTTATATGCTTGCCAAGCTCTTTGCGCTCTTCTCCGCTAAAGTCCTTTAAACCCCTCAAAAGCTCTGTAACGCTGCCTTTTTTGCCCAAATATGCGATTCTAATCCGCTCTAAGGCCTCGCTGCTGCCTGCCCTCTCAAGCTCTTCCTCAAACCGCGAGATAAGCTCCTCTATCCTTTCCCTCATCAGACCGCACCCTTTCCTGATATATCCAAAAATAATTTTCAACCTAACACTGCCCTATTCTACCACCAATTTAGAGGATTTTCAAGTTTTTTGGGGACAGTGAAAAAAATATTAGAG
>CAZRQD010000070.1:0-3550 GCA_964602365.1 uncultured Acutalibacter sp.
AAACTAAAAATCGAGACAGTAAAAATACGAAAATTAGATATTAGAATAAAGAAATTTTTAAGAAATCGGATATTGTAAAATCGGGACTTGCCTGTTTAGCGGCGATGCAAGGGGCGGGGCAAGCTCTTTTTTCTCTTTTAACTTGAAATAACGGTGATGATAGGGTATACTGTCATTTGGAAAGGCATGTGGGGATTTGATGGCCTCTCTCTAAACCCGTGAAAAAGAAGTGAAAAGAATGTTGATTAAAGCTGCAAAGGGAACGGTCGATATTGTCCCGGGAGAATCTGAAAAGTGGGATTTGCTGGAATCGGTCCTCAAAAGCGAGGCGGAGCTAAACGGATTTCAGGAGATCAGGCTCCCGGTTTTCGAGTATACAGAGCTCTTCTCCCGCGGGGTGGGGGACAGTACCGACGTTGTGGAAAAGCAGATGTACAGTTTTCCGGACAAGGGAGGGCGTTCGCTGACCCTAAGGCCGGAGGGAACAGCCGGCGCGGTTAGGGCCGTCCTTGAAAACGGGCTGTTAAATAACGGATATCCCTTAAAACTCTACTACTGTATGCCATGCTATCGCTATGAGAAGCCGCAGGCCGGCAGGATGAGGGAATTTCGCACCTTTGGCGTGGAGATGTTCGGGACGGAGGAACCCTCAGCAGACGCCCAGCTGATATTGATGGCGCTCTCCTCTTTTGAGAGGCTTGGGCTTACGGACATAGGCGTTTCCCTAAATTCCATCGGCTGCCCTGCCTGCAGAAGAGAATACCATGAGGAGTTAAGGAAATACTTTTACGAATACAGAGACAGCCTTTGCGAGACCTGCCGCTCCAGATTAGAGCGGAACCCAATGAGAATTCTGGACTGCAAGAACCCGGAGTGTAAGAGGATAGCAAGCGGCGCCCCTATGATCACGGACTTTCTCTGCGAGGACTGCAAAAGGCATTTTGAAAGGGTGCAGATCTATCTAAAGGCCATGGGTGTGAAATTCACCCTAGACCCTGGCTTAGTGAGGGGACTGGACTATTATACCCGCACCGTATTTGAATTTCCCGCAGAAAAACTGGGCTTTGCACTTGGCGGCGGGGGCAGGTATGACGGACTGGTTGAGGAGATAGGAGGGCAGCCGACACCCGCCCTGGGCTTTGGATTGGGGCTGGACAGGATAATGCTTGCGTTAAAGGAGAATGATACGGAATTTCCGGCGCCTGCGAGGTGTGAGATATATATAGCACCGATGGGGGATGAGGCTTTGATAAGGGCGATGGAGCTAAACAGAGATTTGCACAGCGCCGGCATCCCCGCCGATTTTGACCAGAGCGCCAGGGGACTTAGGGCCCAGCTTAAATATGCGGACAGGATAGGGGCCAAATATACCCTTGTTTTAGGGGAAAACGAGCTGCAAAGCGGAAAAGCGGAACTTAAGGACATGAGGACAGGGGAAAAGCGGGATATATCCCTTAGCGGCAATATCGTGGAAGAATACCTCGCCGCCACCTCTGAAATAAATTTTGACAGGAGCTGAGATGATGAACCAATCCAGAACAAATACATGCGGAGAGCTGAGAATCTCTGACGCGGGCAAAAAGGTCACGCTCTGCGGGTTTATGGAAAATTTGAGAGAGGTTGGCAGCGGATTCGCATTTTTGGTGCTGAGAGATTTTTACGGTACGACGCAGGTGGTGCTTGAGACAGAGGATCTGGTCAGGCAGGCAAAGGGCTGGAACAAGGAGAGCAGTATCACCGTGACGGGCACCGTGCGGGAGAGAGAGAGCAAAAACCCGAAGATGCCTACGGGAGATATAGAGGTTGTTCCGGAAAGTATGGCCCTTTTGGGACGCTGCAGATATAACGAGCTACCGTTTGAGATAAACCGTTCCAAAGAGGCGGATGAGAGCGCACGGCTTAAATACCGCTACCTTGACCTGAGGAACCCCGCGGTAAAGAATAATATCGTCCTCAGAAGCAGAGTCGTTTCCTATCTGAGGCAGGCTATGGAGGAGAGAGGTTTTCTTGAGATCACCACACCGATCCTCACAGCCTCGTCTCCGGAGGGGGCAAGAGATTATCTGGTCCCGTCCCGTAAACACCCCGGCAGCTTTTATGCCCTTCCCCAGGCGCCGCAGCAGTTTAAGCAGCTGCTTATGACCTCCGGCTTCGACAGGTATTTTCAGATAGCACCGTGTTTTAGAGATGAGGATGCGAGGGGCGACCGCTCTCCCGGAGAGTTTTACCAGCTGGATATGGAGATGGCCTACGCGGACCAGGAGGACGTCTTTGAGGTTTTGGAGGAAGTGCTTCCCCCCGCTTTTGAGAAGTTCGGCGTTTTTGGAGATAGGGTCTCGCCAGCGCCGTTTGAGAGAATCCCCTACAGCGACGCCATGCGCCTTTACGGTACAGACAAGCCGGACCTGAGAATAGACCTTACCCTGCAGGACGCAACGGATGCGCTCTCCGGGATAGGCTTTGGCCAGTTTGAGGGTGCCAAAATTGAGGCGGTGGTTGTCCCCGATTTTAACCTCTCCCGCAAACAGATCGACAAGCTCCTATCGGATGTCGAGGTGCAGGCAGGCAAAAAGCCGTACTATTTCAGGCTGGATGAAAACGGCGGCGTTGCGGGAGGAATCGCGAAGTTTATAGAGCCTGTTAAAGAGCGGGTTATAGAGACCCTTCGGCTAAAACCGGGATGTTTTGTAGGGATATGCTCTGATCCGCGGCTCTCCTCGGCCCAAAAGGCCGCCGGCGTCCTGCGCACAAAACTTGGGACTCTCTGTCCATCCCATATGGACAGGGAACAGTATAAATTCTGCTGGATAGTGGATTTCCCGATGTATGAGATAGGGGAGGAATCAGGAGAGCTGGAGTTTGGACATAACCCGTTCTCCATGCCGGAGGGCGGGAGCGAGATCCTTGAGAAGGCTTTAAACGGCGAGGTGGACCCGTTATCAATCCGCGCAAAACAGTATGATCTTGTGATAAACGGGTTTGAGAGCGCTTCCGGAGCGGTGAGAAATCATGACCCTGAGATCATGGTGAAGGCATTTAAGCTGGTAGGTTTAGGGGAGGAGGATGTGAAGGCGAAGTTTCCCGCCCTCTATAACGCCTTTTGCTACGGCGCTCCGCCGCATGCGGGGGCGGCCCCGGGAATAGACAGGATAATGATGCTCCTCACGGGGGAGGAGCTGATAAGAGAGGTCATTGCCTTCCCCATGAATAAGTCGGCGCAGGACGTTATGATGGGCGCGCCGTCGCCGGTTGAGGCAAGACAGCTGGAGGAGCTCTCCATCTCCGTAAGCAAAAAAGAGGAGTAAAGACGTATGTTGTGCGGCAATGACTCCGCATAGCTAAGACAGAGGATGAATTTTGTCTTAGAGTATATATAGCGTTATTAAAGAAAAAATTTTAAAAAATCCACAATATCTAGTTGACACCCACCCATTGGCATAGTATAATGGGGACGCTCTCCCCAAAAACGGGAGAGTAAACAGAATATATTTCGTGTGGAGTGAAGTTAATGCAGATACCGAAAACGATTATAAAGCGCAGCGGTGAAGAG
>CAZRQD010000071.1:0-3188 GCA_964602365.1 uncultured Acutalibacter sp.
AAACATTGCAAGTAAAGTGGGAGGCAAATTTATGAAACTTCAATACAAGTACCAGAAATTCCAGGCTGACGCGGCGAAGGCCGTCGTGGATGTATTTGCGGGGCAGCCGTATCTTACGCCGACGTATATGATGGACAGGGGGACGGGGGATTACCAGATTGGATTCCAGGAGGAGCGGGACTATACCGGCTGGAGCAACCAGAGGATTGTGCCGGCGCTCTCTGACCAGACCATTTTGGAGCATATTAGGAAGATCCAGATGGATAGCCAGATCAAGCCCTCTGATAAACTGGAGGGGCGGGCCGAGGGGTATAACCTGACCATAGAGATGGAGACAGGCGTCGGCAAGACCTACACATATATCAAGACGATGTACGAGCTAAACCGCGCCTACGGCTGGAGCAAATTTATCATAGTGGTGCCAAGCATAGCCATACGCGAGGGCGTTTACAAGTCCTTTCAGATGACCGAAGAGCATTTTGCGGAGGAGTACGGGAAGAAGATCCGCTTCTTTATCTACAATTCCGCACAGCTTACGGAGATCGACCGCTTCGCCTCTGACAGCTCCATCAACGCGATGATAATCAATTCTCAGGCCTTCAACGCAAGGGGCAAGGATGCCAGGAGAATCTACATGAAGCTGGACGAGTTCCGCTCTCGCCGGCCAATAGACATCATAGCCAAGACAAACCCGATCCTGATCATAGACGAGCCGCAATCTGTGGAGGGCAGGCAGACTAAGGAGCGCCTAAAGGAATTCCACCCCCTGCTGACGCTGCGGTACTCTGCGACGCACAGGTCAGACAGCATCTATAACATGATATACCGCCTGGATGCCATGGACGCTTATAACAAGCGCCTTGTCAAGAAGATCGCCGTCAAGGGCATATCCGCGACAGGCAGTACCGGAACCGACAGCTATCTCTACCTGGAGGGGATAAACCTCTCTAAAAGCGACCCTACCGCAACGCTGCAGTTTGAGGTGAAGAGGGCCGGCGGAACGCCAGGGAAAAAGAGCCGCATCGTGAAGATAGGCGACAACCTCTACGACTACTCTGGAGGACTGGAGGAGTATAGGGGCGGCTTTGTGGTAAAGCAGATCGACGGGCGCGACGACTCTGTGGAGTTCCTAAACGGGATAAAGATCTTTGCCGGAGAGGTTATCGGCGCCGTCGATGAGGACCAGCTGCGGCGAATCCAGATAAGGGAGACCATCCTGTCGCATATACAGAGGGAGCGCCAGCTTTTCTACAAGGGGATCAAGGTCCTGTCTCTGTTCTTCATAGACGAGGTGGCAAATTACCGGCAATATGACGCGGCGGGACAGCCCGCTAGCGGCAAGTACGCGAAGATGTTCGAGGAGGAGTACGAGGACGTTATAAGCGATTTGCGGCCAGAACTTGGCGAAGACGAGTATATGAGGTATTTGGACAGCATTCCTGCGCATAGAACCCATGCGGGATATTTCTCCATAGACGGCAGGGGCAGGATGACAAACCCCAAGGTTGGCCGTAAGGAGACAACCTCTGACGATGTCAGCGCCTACGAGCTGATCATGAAAAACAAGGAACTGCTTCTTGACCGTGACCCGAGGAGATCCCCGGTTCGCTTTATCTTCTCACACTCTGCCCTGCGCGAGGGCTGGGACAACCCCAACGTGTTCCAGATCTGTACGCTAAAGCAGTCCGGCAGTGACGTGCGAAAGCGCCAGGAAGTGGGGCGGGGCCTCCGACTCTGCGTGAACCGGGACGGGGAACGCATGGACGCCGGCGCGCTTGGAAATGACGTCCATAACGTAAACGTCCTGACAGTCATTGCAAGCGAGAGCTATGCCTCCTTTACGGAAAAGCTGCAGACGGAGATAGCAGAAGCGGTCGGCGACAGGCCGCGCGCCGTCACAGAAAGCCTCTTTGCCGGTAAATCGGTCACAGACGATAATGGAAATACGTTTAAGATTGACGAGCTTGCCGCACGCTCTATCTGTTATGATATGATTAAGAAAGAATATATCGACTGCAAGGGCGCATTGACGGATAAATACCATGAGGCCAGAAAAAACGGAGAGATAAAGTTTGCAGGCGAAGCGGCAGATTACTCTGCATCGATTATCGGGATTCTGGATTCGGTATATGATCCGCGCAGCATACAGCCTGAAGATCCCCGCAAAAATAATATAGGACTTAAGCTAGATAAGGAAAAGCTGGGCAGCCGGGAATTTAAGGAGCTGTGGTCAAAAATCAACTTGAAGTCCGTCTATGTGGTGGACTTTGATACAGACGAGCTGGTCCGTAAATCCATATCCTCCCTAAACGCAAAACTTCGCGTCTCAAAGATCTTTTTCACGGTTGAAACCGGCACGATGAAAGAGATAAAATCCAAGGAGGAGCTGCTTGCGGGAAAATCCTTCTCTAAGGACGAATCTGCAAGCTACGGGGCGGCAATGGCGGCAAACCTGAACATAAAGTATGACCTGGTCGGTAAACTGGTGGATGAGACCGGCCTTACCCGCAAAGCCGTCGTTGAGATTCTCAAAGGAATCGACCCCGGGGTGTTTGGCCAGTTTAGGGACAATCCCGAAGAGTTTATCTTAAAGGCGGCAGAACTGATCAATGACGAGAAGGCCACGGCGATTATCGAACACATCACCTACAATGCCTTAGATGAGCGCTACGACATGGATGTTTTCACCAAACCCGACATCAAGGGCAGGCTGGGCGTAAACGCAATGGAGGCCAAGAAGCATCTGTACGACCATATCGTCTACGACTCATCAAACGAGCGCGACTTCGCCTCTAACCTTGATACCAGCGCTGATGTGGCGGTCTATGTGAAACTACCGGACGACTTTTATATCTCCACGCCGGTTGGGCATTACAATCCTGACTGGGCTATTGCCTTCTATGAGGGCAAGGTAAAGCATATCTATTTCGTCGCAGAGACAAAAGGCTCTATGAACTCTATGCAGCTTAGGCTGATAGAGGAGTCAAAAATCCACTGCGCAAGAGAACATTTTAAGGCTATCTCCGGCGAAAACGTCGTCTATGACGTGGTTGACAGCTATCAGGCGCTTCTGGACAAAGTGATGAGATGATCTCTGCCGCGTTTTTCCCGCGAGCGCTTTCCTTTTACTTTTCATTTTCATTTTTATTTTCCTTTCCGATTTTATTTTCTTTTTTCTTTTTTCTTTT
>CAZRQD010000072.1:0-2766 GCA_964602365.1 uncultured Acutalibacter sp.
GACGGGGAGGGCAACACCAAGTGGGAGCTTGACCTCTCGGGCGGGTACGAGAGGAAGCAGGACGTGATAGAAGTGCGCGGCTAGGGCGGCGCGCCAAAGGGCGCAAGCAGCAAAAACAGGTTTGGCATCCCAGGCAGCATACATAGAAAAAATGCCTGGCTTTTAGAGAGGAGAGAAAAAATGGACAGGGCAGAAATCAAGAAAAGGCTGACGGCGGTGTTTCGCGACGTGTTCGATGACGACTCCATCGAGATAAGGGACGAAATGACTGCGGCTGACATCGACGGGTGGGACTCGCTGACGCACATCGCGCTTTTGAGCGCGGCAGAGGACGAGTTCGACATCGAGTTTGACATGAAGGCAGTGCAGGGCCTAAAGAACGTGGGCGCGATGGTCGACATGATCGCGCAGCTGCTGGGATAGGCGGGGGTTCTGCATGGCTTTGACATCGTTTAGGTTTTTCTTCTTTTTCATCGTAACGCTGGTGGTTTACTACGCGATTCCCTTGAAAACGAGGTGGATGGCGCTGCTGGCGTTTAGCGCGGCATTCTTCTTGGCATCCTCGCCGCCCTACACGATCGCGTACCTGGCCGTCAGCGTCGCCGCGACCACGCTCTGCGCCAGGCGGATAGGGAAGTGCCGCGAGGAGAAAAAGGGGGCGGCGAGGGCTGCCCTCCTTATCGGCATCCTGGTGAATGCCGGGATGCTGGTCCTCCTAAAGTACAACTACTTCGTCACGGCAAACGGTAACCTCGCGCTTTCCATACTGCACATCCCGCTTAAGATTCCGAGCATCGAGCTTGAGGCGCCGATAGGCATAAGCTTCTACACGTTTTCCGTCCTGGGATACTTGCTGGACGTTTACTGGGGAATCGCGGAGGCGCAGGGAAACGCGCTCAAGACCGCCCTCTTCATCGGGTATTACCCGCAGCTGACGTCCGGCCCGATTACGCGGTATGGCGAGGTTGGAAAGGCACTTTTCGAGGGGCACGGGTTTGACGCGGAAGCCGTGATGATGGGAATCTGGAGAATGCTGTGGGGCACGTTTAAAAAGCTGGTGATTTCCGAGCGGCTTGGCGTCATCGTGGACACCATTTACGGCGATGTCCAAAAATACAGCGGGCTTTACATCTGGCTTGCCGCCGCCCTTTTCATGCTCCAGCTCTACACGGACTTTTCCGGGTGCATGGACATAGTCCTCGGCGCGTCAGAGTGCTACGGGATCGCGCTGCCGGAGAATTTTAGGACGCCGTTCCTCTCCAGGTCCGTGCAGGAATTTTGGCAGAGGTGGCACATCACCCTGGGCGGGTGGATGCGCGACTACGTCCTGTATTCGGTCATGCGCTCCAGGCTCTGGAAGAGGATGACGAAATGGATAAGGAGGCATTTTGGGAAAAAGGCGGCATCGCAGATTCCAAGCCTTCTCGGGATGCTTTGCGTGTGGCTTTTGATGGGCCTCTGGCATGGCGGAAAATGGAAGTTTATTCTTGGAATGGGCGTGTGGTTCTGGCTCTGCATCGGGTCGGCGCAGGTTCTAGAGCCCGCGTTCAAAAAGGCGGTAAAGTTCCTTAAAATCAACACCGAATGCTTTAGCTACCGGCTGTTTCAGTCCCTGCGCGTCTTCGCGCTTGTCAGCATCGGCACTATGTTTTTTCGGATGCCAGGATTCCGCGAGGCGCTGCAGGCTATGAGGGCGGGCCTTAGGTGGAATCAGCAGATTTTTGCGAGCGGGTCGCTGCTCTCCCTAGGGCTTGACGGCAGGCAGTTCGGAGTCATGGTGTTTGGCTTGCTGCTCCTTGCGGCGGTCTCCTATCTGCAGGAGAAAAAGGGGAGCGCGAGGAAGTGGCTCGCCGAGCAGAACATCGTATTTCAGTGGATCGTCCTTGTAACGCTGTCCTTCCTCGTCTTCGTCATCGGAATGTACGGGACATACAGCGAGCAGGACTTTATGTACCAGCAGTTTTAATGTGATTATTTAAGGTGCGCCTTAAATAATCACATTGTGGAGGTTATTGTACATGGGGAAAAATATTCGGCTCGCGGCGACGTGCGCCTGCATTTTGGTTCCGCTGCTTTGTCTGTGCCTGTACGCGAGGGGCGGCCTTATCAATTTCGCGGACGGGGAGGCACCCTATTACCTGTGGAACAGGGATGTCGTACATTCTCCGCAGGAGAAAAAATATGACGTTATAATTCTTGGAGATTCAGTGGCGAACGATAGCTACTTGCCGGCCGTGCTGTCAGATAGCTGCCTTAACCTGGCACTAGGCGGCGCATCGCCGTTGGAGAACTATTACACGTTAAAGGAGTGGCTTGAGCTTCATGATGCCCCGGAGGTATGCTACATCTCTTTTGGTGATAGTCATTTTCTAAATGCAGATGTTTTTTGGAGCAGATCCGTGTATACGCATCGCTACCATTTTAGGGACGAGCTTGCGATTGTCAGGGCTGCGTACGAGTATGACCATACATTGATTGCCAGCGATAATCCATACTCAAGGCTCATAGAGCATGAGCTTGGACTTCCCAACCGCTACATGACGGCTATGCTCAACGCCAATTTCAACCAGCGGAGGGAGAGCAACGTGGCGAGCAGGGACAAGGCGGCTCTAAGAGGGGGTACCTATATCGCGGATAAGATGGGAGAGTATACCGCAGAAGACGAGGTTCCATATACGTCTTTCCAAGTCGCTCCAATTATGGATGAGTATTATAGGAAGATCATAGAGCTTTGCCAGGAGAATGGCACCGACGTGCGGATCGTGA
>CAZRQD010000073.1:0-2751 GCA_964602365.1 uncultured Acutalibacter sp.
CCAAGGACTAAGGACTAAGGACTAAGGACTAAGGACAAAGGTCTAAGGACTAAGGATAAAGGACTAAGGTCTAAGGACTAAGGTCTAAGGACAAAGGTCTAAAGACTAAGGTCTAAGGTCTAAGGTCTTAGCCCGGCAAAAAAATTCAAAAAAATCAAAAAAATTTTTAAAAAGGCCTTGCTTTTTTAGAGCCTTTGGTATATAATCAATGATGGGGGAAATCTGTGAAAAACATAAGGAGAGGTTCATATGAAATGGTCTGCGTTCCTAAAGGACTGGAATTTTAAGAGGGCCGGGGAGGAGAGCTACCGCAAGGTCCAGCTGCCGCATGATGCCGGACTTGAGGAGCCGCGTTCTGCTGAGGGCGAGGGGCAGAGCGGACAGGCATATTTTTCAGGCGGAAGCTATGTATACGAGAAGAAATTCGAGGCACCGCTGCAGTGGGCGGACAGGACGGTTGCCTTCGCATTTGACGGCGTATACCGAAACTGCAGGATTCTCTTAAACGGCGAGGAGATAGGCGGCAGGCCGTACGGGTATATCCCGTTTGTGGCATATGCCGGGGAGAGCCTGCACCCGGGAGAGGAAAATACGCTGACCGTGCTTGTGGATAACAGTGAGATGCCGAACTCCCGGTGGTATTCAGGTGCGGGAATATACAGGCCGGTCCACCTGCTTTTGGGCGGGAAGGATTATATCAAACCCTACGGGGTTAGGATAACCACGCTCTCCGCGGCCCCTGCGGCTATTAGGGTCGATACGGACTGCACCGGCGGGGATGTATCCGTCTCCATCTTTGACGGGGACGAGGAGGTTGCCTCTGGCGAGGGGACCTCTGTGATACTTGGAATAGACGAAGCAAAGCTCTGGAGTGCCGAGTCCCCGCACCTCTACACCTGCAGGGTGAAGCTCTCTGTTGACGGATATGTAAAGGACGAGGCTATAGAGCGCTTCGGCATAAGGGAGATAAAATGGGGCAAGGACGGCCTCTTTGTAAACGGGGTGAAGACGCTGCTTAGGGGCGGCTGCATCCACCACGACCACGGCGTTTTGGGCGCGGCGGCATATCCAAAGAGCGACTACCGCAGGGCGAAGATCTTAAAAGAAGCCGGCTTTAACGCCGTGAGGATGGCGCATAACCCGGCCTCCACAGCTTTCCTGCGCGCCTGCGACGAGCTGGGCCTCTACGTCATGGACGAGGGCTGGGACATGTGGTTTAACCACAAGACGGCGAACGACTACGCCTCTTTGTACATGGAAAACTATGTGGAGGATCTGGAGACGATAGTGGCAAGGGACTATAACCACCCAAGCGTGACGCTCTACTCCATCGGAAACGAGGTAAGCGAGCCTGCGAATGACAGGGGCCTTGGGCTTATGCGCGACCTGGTCTTCCGCCTGCACGAGCTGGACCCCTCCCGCCCGGTTACCGCGGGAATCAACCTGGCGATACTGCTGGGCGCGGCGAAGGGGAACTTCGCATTTGACCCGAACGGCGGCGGACTTACTGCCGAGACAAAGGAGCAGCCTGAGGCGCCCGCCGAGATGAACAGCACCGTCTATAACAAGATGGTCTCTGCCATAGGGACGGGGATGAACAACGCCGCCAACTCCAAAGAGGCCGACGCCGTCACCTCCCCCGCGCTGGATTTGCTGGACATAGCCGGGTACAACTACGCCTCTGGCAGGTACCCGCTTGAGAGGGAGGCCCACCCCGACAGGGTGGTAGTGGGCAGCGAGACCTTCCCGCAGGATATCTGGAAGAACTGGGAGATGGTGGAGAAATACCCGTACTTGGTCGGCGACTTTATGTGGACCGCTTGGGATTATCTTGGAGAGGCGGGAATCGGCGCATGGTCCTACTCCCCGGACGGAATGGGCTTTAGCAAGCCGTACCCGTGGCTTCTGGCGGACGTCGGGGTCTTCGACATTTTAGGCGACCCCTGCGGAGAGCTGTATCTGGCGCAGGCCGCGTGGGGGCAACTTAAAGAGCCGGGAATAGCCGTAAGACCCGTGAACCATCCCGGAGAGACGCCGTCTAAATCCACATGGCGCGGGACGAACTCCATACCCTCCTGGAGCTGGCAGGGCTGCGAGGGCAACCCCGCCACAGTGGAGGTATACTACCCCGGGGACGAGGCAGAGCTGTTCATAAACGGCAAATCGCAGGGAAAGAAGAAGATAAAGGACGGGGTCGCGACCTTCAAGGTAAAATATAGGCCGGGAGAGATCTCCGCGGTGATCTACGGCGAGGACGGGAAGGAGATCTGCGAGGGGCGTCTGCGCTCTGCTGTCGGCAGGTCCCGCATAGTGCTTACCCCTGAGGAGAGCACCGTCAAGCCGGGAGAGATCTTCTACTGCCCGGTGCTGATAGCCGGCGGAAACGGAATCGTGGAGAGCAACGACGACAGGACGGTAAGCATTTCCGTGGAGGGCGGGACGCTGCTCGGCTTTGGCAGCGCCAACCCGAGAACAGAGGAGAGCTTCCTTACCGGAACATATACCACCTACTACGGCCGCGCCCTAGCCGTTGTGCGCGCCGGTGACGGGGAGACCGTCACCATTACGGCATCGGAGGGGAAACAGAGATATTTCGCGACCGTCAAGGTGGAGAGATAGCGGTCTAGAAAAGAGAGCATCAGCCGGGAGCGGGTCTGTGCCTGCCCCCGGTTGAATTCTCGCAAGGAGAAAAATAAAAGCAAAAAAGCAAATTGATAACGCGTGACTGTAGGCTTTTTTATCTATCTCGGT
>CAZRQD010000074.1:0-2506 GCA_964602365.1 uncultured Acutalibacter sp.
TGGAGTGAAGTTAATGCAGATACCGAAAACGATTATAAAGCGCAGCGGTGAAGAGGTCCCGTTTGACTCTGCGAAGATAAGAAATGCCATTTTCAAGGCAAACGTGAGGAATGCCGAGGAGCGTTTTACGGATGAGGAGCTTGATAAGCTTACCGCCTCTGTTGTGTCAAGACTTGTTAAGGCCGGGAACACCCCCACGGTGGAGCAGACGCAGGATATAGTGGAGGAGGAGCTGATTGCGGCTGATTATCCCAAGACCGCCAAGGCCTATATCCTGTACAGGGCCCAGCATCAGCGGATAAGGGAGATGGATGACGAGCTGGTAAAGATCTATTCGGCCCTCACCTTTGTCCCGTCAGAGGATTCCGATTTAAAGCGGGAAAACGCCAATATAAACGCTGACACTGCCATGGGGACCATGCTGAAGTACGGCTCTGAGGGCGCCAAGAGCTTCTATGACAAGTACGTCATCCCGCCGCATATAGCCAAGGCCCATGCCGAGGGAGATATTCATATCCACGACAAGGACTTCTACACCCTCACAGAGACCTGCTGCCAGATAGATCTCATCAAGCTGTTTCATAACGGGTTTTCCACAGGCCACGGATATCTAAGGGAGCCAAATGATATAAGGAGCTATGCGGCTCTTGCCTGCATAGCCATACAGGCTAACCAGAACGAGATGCACGGCGGGCAGAGCGTGCCGATATTTGACTATGCCATGGCGCAGGGCGTGGACAAGACCTATCGCAAGGAGTATTTCAAGGCTCTCATAGAGTTCTTTGAGGTATCCCACGGCATGAAGTATGAGGATGCCGCCGCGCTTATAGAGGCAGTCAAGGCAGAGCTTGGGAACACGGTCAAGATGGATACCGCCGAGGAGTACGGCAGGAAGGTGGCGGATTTTCTGCCGAGACATCAGGCGGAAAACGGCTTTGAGACTATCACGGATGAAGAGGCTGAGAGGGCCGCGGAGTACTCTAAGGATACCGCATGGCGGGAGACGGACAGGGCGACATATCAGGCGATGGAGGCGCTGGTCCACAACCTGAACACTATGAATTCGCGCGCGGGGGCACAGGTTCCGTTCTCGTCGCTAAACTACGGGACGGATACGAGCGAGCAGGGCAGGATGGTGATAAGAAATCTCCTGCTTGCCACTGAGGCCGGTCTGGGAGACGGGGAGACGCCTATATTCCCCGTGCAGATTTTCAAGGTCAAAGAGGGCGTAAACTATAATGAGGGAGACCCCAACTACGATCTGTTCAAACTGGCGATGCGCGTTTCGGCGAAGAGGCTGTTCCCAAACTTCAGCTTCATAGACGCCCCGTTTAACCTCCAGTACTATAAGCCCGGTGATTATAATACAGAGGTTGCCTACATGGGCTGCAGGACCCGTGTGATAGCCAATGTCCATGACCCCGACAGGCAGATAACCTGCGGGAGAGGGAACTTGAGCTTTACCTCTATAAACCTTCCCAGGATAGGTATAGAGGCCAAGGGGGACATAAAGAAGTTCTACGAGATTCTGGATGAGAGGATAGATCTCTGCATAGAGCAGCTGCTCCACCGGTTTAAGATTCAGTGTTCCAAGAAGGCCTACAACTACCCGTTTCTGATGGGGCAGGGGGTCTGGATAGATTCTGAGAAGTTGAACAGGACAGATTCAGTTGCTGAGGTCTTAAAACACGGGACACTTTCGATAGGGTTTATCGGTTTGGCAGAGACGCTGAAGGCGCTCACCGGGAAACATCACGGGGAGAGCGAGGAGAGTTATAAGCTTGGTCTTGAGATAATAACCCATATGAGAAAGCGCGTGGATGAGACCGCCAAGGAGACGGGGCTGAACTTCTCGCTTCTGGCCACACCGGCCGAGGGGCTTTCCGGGACTTTCGTGAAGATAGACCAGAAAAAATACGGCAAGATTCCCGGCGTCACAGACAGGGACTATTATACGAACTCTTTCCATATCCCCGTGTATTATGACATATCTGCGTTTGAGAAGATAAAAAAGGAGGCGCCGTTCCACGCGCTTACTAATGCCGGGCATATCAGCTATGTGGAATTGGACGGAGACGTCTGCAAGAATATCGATGCCTTTGAGAGCATCATCCGGTACATGAAGGAGTGCGGCATAGGCTACGGTTCGGTGAACCATCCGGTGGACCGGGACCCGGTTTGCGGGTATAACGGGATCATCGACGACGTATGTCCCCGCTGCGGGCGACGTGAAGGGGAGGGAGTGCCGCTGTCTAAGCTTCTGGAACTTAAGCAGAGATATCACGACGTCCCGGACTATTCAAGTTTAATTCATTAAATCACGGCGAGAGCCGGAAAATCAAAGAGAGGAGATTAAGATCATGACAGAGGAAAAGATCAATCAGGCGAATGAGATTCTGGTAGGAGAGGGCAGAGGTTTCGACCGTATCCGCAGAATAACCGGATATCTGGTGGGGACGATGGACCGCTGGAACGATGCCAAGCGCGCCGAGGAGAAGGACAGGGT
>CAZRQD010000075.1:0-2153 GCA_964602365.1 uncultured Acutalibacter sp.
AAAACAGGACTTGAACCTGAGAAGGTCTGACCGTTAAGAAAACGTCCCGGCGGGACGTTTTTAGGGCAGACGGCAAGTCCTGTTACCCGCACCACGTCGCGGCGCGCCCTTGTGGCTCGCCGCGCTTTGCGTTGCAAACCGCGGCTTCGCTTATCGGGCGGCCGCTCCTCTCCCCACGAAAAGCAAGTTTTCGCGGGGGCCCCGGCCTCCGCTGCGCCTCCGCTTCGAAACTTTTTCCTTCGGGAAAAAGTTCCTTGCTACAGCTTGCTACGGCATTTTCAGCGCGCCCTTGTGGCTCGCCGCGCTTTGCGTTGCAAACCGCGGCTTCGCTTATCGGGCGGCCGCTCCTCTCCCCACGAAAAGCAAGTTTTCGCGGGGGCCCCGGCCTCCGCTGCGCCTCCGCTTCGAAACTTTTTCCTTCGGGAAAAAGTTCCTTGCTACAGCTTGCTACAGCTTATACGGCTACCCCTTTAGGGGTATCCGGCAGTGCTTCTGTGTTAAAAACAGGACTTGAACCTGAGAAGGTCTGACCGTTAAGAAAACGTCCCGGTACGGGAAAAGTTTTATTCCTCTCCGATCTTTTTGATATTTGGGCAGTCCAGGGGTATCCTGCACTCCGGCGCGGCCCAGCGAATGGCATTTTTCACCACAAGCTGAATATTCTTGTCATAGTAGATTGGAAAACTCTCATGCCCGGGCTGCAGGTAAAAGATCTTCCCGTTCCCGCGCCTAAAGCAGCAGCCAGAGCGGAACAGCTCACCGCCCTCATACCATGTGGCAAATACCAACTCGTCCGGCTCGGGAATGTCGAATGGTTCGGCGTAGGTCTCGTCATGCGGCAGCTCGAAGTATCTTCCAAGCCCCTTCGCTATGGGATGTCCCGGCTTTATTACCCAAACACGTTCCATGTCCCCGTTTTCCCTCCAGGAGAGATTGCAGGAGGTTCCCATCAGCCTCCTAAACGGTTTGGAGTGATGGCCGGAATGCAGTGCGATGAACCCCATACCCTCTAAGACCGCCTGCTGAACCAGGTCCGCAACCTCGTCCGGGACCAGGTGATGCCCTATATGGCCCCACCAGAGGAGAACATCCGTATCGTCTAATACCTCTTTGGTGATGCCGCAGGAGGGGTCCTCCAAGGTGACGGTCCGCACGGTAAAACCGCCGTCCTCTAGGAGAAAATCCTTAATAGCCGTGTGAATACCCTCGGGGTAGATCTCCCTGACCTTATCCTCAAGTTTTTCATGGATATATTCGTTAAATATCGTCACTTTAATCATAAGTTCTCAGCTCTCTTTTCTGCTGTTAATCAGCTTGCTAAGCTCTTCCATGAAGCTGTTTATATCCTTAAACTGCCTATAGACAGAGGCAAAGCGGACATAGGCGACCTCGTCCACGCTCTTTAGCTTCTCCATGGCGTAGGTCCCTATTCTCTGCGAGGAGACCTCTCTGTCCAGAGAATTCTGCAGGAGGGCCTCTATCTCGTCCACTATCCCCTCTAGGGTGTCGATTGAGACGGGACGCTTCTCACATGCGCGCAAGAGCCCCGTCAGGAGCTTGTTCCTGTCAAAGGTCTCACGCGACTTGTCTTTTTTTATCACGACTATCGGAACACTGTCGATAACCTCATAGGTCGTAAAGCGTTTAGAGCATTTAAGGCACTCGCGGCGGCGGCGGATTCGCTCGCCCTCGTCGGTCGGACGGGAGTCCACAACTTTGCTCTCGGTATATCCGCAATAGGGGCATTTCACAAGATCTACACCTCCAGATGATTCTGCTTGAATTTTATCACAACTTTTTTCGAAAATCAACAATATGGATCTGAATTTTTACTTCGCTCGGCTCATAGCAAGCTTAATGAAAAACTCCCGTGGGTTTTTGAGAAAAACCCAGAAAACCCAGGCCTTTTTTTACTTCGCTCGGCTTAGGGTGAGAGCGCTCAAAAAGTTTTCTTGAACTTTCTTGGACGGAGAAAAACCCAAAAAACCCAGGCCTTTTTTCAGAGCGCTAGCTTTCTGCGTATCTCTCCCCCCGCCGCAGGCGGGGGAGAGATACAATAATAAACTCTCTCAAAAAACCCAGGCCTTTTTTTCTCTTCTCTCGGCTTGGGGTGAGGAGCGGTGAAAAAGTTTTCTCGAACTTTCTTGGACGGA
>CAZRQD010000076.1:0-2135 GCA_964602365.1 uncultured Acutalibacter sp.
TCCTTGCCGGAAAAGACGTAGAAGCGGTTGGACCTGCCGCGGCTTTTCACGGTGATGAGGTTCTCGCTGAGCTTTTCAGAGATCTCGTAGCCGGAGGAGGAGAGGAGCGGGAGGAGATCGTTTAGAAGGTTCCTGCGCACTCCCCCGATGGTCTTGCCGCAGAGGGCGAAGGCGGAGTTTTCAAAACTCTCCATGGCCCAGCAGAAAAAGGAGAGACCCATGCAAAAGGTCTTGCCGCTCCTCACGGCGCCGTCGCAGATTACCCCTAGGCAATCCCTATCTGGGCTGTCCTTGCCCCAGAAGCAGAGAACCTCCATCTGCTTTGGGGAGAAGGCGTCTATCCTCATGAATTTCCCTCCCTTAATGCCCTGGCGCCGGCCTCTAGGGCCGAAACCAAGCGGTCGCTGCCGGGGTTTGTCTCCCCCATCAGCAGGGCGCTTAGCTCTCTTAGGGCCGCCATGCGGTCGTAGAAGCGGATTTCCCTGCCGGTCTTGCTCTCCTTGATCTCGGCTACGCAGAAGAGATCCATACCCCAAAGGGTCTCGCGCGGGACCGACTCTGCGAAGAGCAGGCTTACCGCGTCGGCCGTATCGCCGAAGGCCAGCTTGCGGTAGCCCTCAATAATGTCATCTTTTCTCACTGCATTCACCTCTTTTTTTCCTTAAAAATTTTGAAGTTCGGTGGTAGAAAATCTGTCTGAAATTTCATGCCCCTTATTTTGCCTCCCCTATATATAGGCGAAAGGGGGGTTTTCGTGTCCTAAAACGGACACATTTTTGAAAAGTTGAAGTATTCTGAAATTTAATATGTACGCATTTATTTTCTAATAATCCAGATGATATGCGGGAGGGAGGGGAATTTTTCCCCATAAAGGCGTGCCGTGCCCAAAAATTTTTTAAAACGAAAAAACGGCAAAAAAAAGAGCCCGCGCGGGGGCGGGAAAAATCAAAAACCGAAAAAGAAATCGTGTATTAAGTATTACGGATTTTTTAATAAATCCTGAAGTTTCAAAAAAGCCTTGCGAAAGGCGGGGAGATGTTGTAGAATGAGAGGCGGAAAATAATCCAAATCGAGGTGTTTTAGAATGAATGATAACCAGTACTATCAGCCCTATCCCCAGAGGGGGATTGAGCCGCCCCCGGGATACAGACAGAGGAGCAGGATGGCCGCGGGAATCCTGGCAATGGTGTTGGGGAGCTTAGGCATCCACAGCTTTTACCTGGGAAATACCTCCAGGGGCATTATGCAGATCCTGATCTCTTGCCTGACCTGCGGGATAGGCGCAATTGCGATGGAGATCTGGGGAATCATGGACGGGCTGAAGATCCTTGACGGAAGAATCAACGTGGACGCAAACGGCGTATTCCTCAAGGACTGAGCCGGAAAGGAGAATGAGCATGAACGAGAATATGAACGGCTTTGACCCGAATAACCAGGACCCCAACTGGCAGAATAACCCCGGAGAAAATAACCAGGGAGACCCCCAAAACGGCTACCAGCAGGACGGGAGCCAACAAAGCGGGGACTGGAGCGGGCAGAATTACGGCCAGAACTATTACCAGCAGCCGCCGCAGTACCAGCAGCCTCCATATCAGCAGCCGCAGTACCAGCCGCCGCAGGGGTATTATAAGCAGTATTATGACGTCCCGCCCGTGGGGTACCAGCAGAAGAGCAGGCTCGGCGCGGGAATCCTGGGCGTGATGTTCGGGATGTTCGGGGTGCATAACTTCTACCTTGGGAACAATACTAGGGGGGTTATCCAGCTTGTCGTCTCCCTTGCGGGAGGGCTTCTGACCTGCGGTGTCGCAACCGCCGCCATGGAGATCTGGGGTATCGTAGAGGGCATACAGCTCATCATCGGCGGGGACGACCACAAATATGACGGAAACGGCGTCATCATGAGAGACTAAATAAAAAGGACCGCCCAAGGGCGGCCCTTTTTAGATGATTAAGGCCGGAGAGCTGGGCCTTATCGCCATGGCGCGGGCGTAATTTTTCTGAGAGGCGTTGCTAGATGGAGAAGAAAAAATCTAAAAATATTGTAGACATTATTTCCCAAGCGTGTATTTTCATAGTTATCCAATATATGTTGGCTTGTTTTTACTTTTCTTTTAAAACGCATATTTTGAATATCA
>CAZRQD010000077.1:0-2059 GCA_964602365.1 uncultured Acutalibacter sp.
CCCTGATCCTGCGCCGGAAAAAATTCTGCTAGACGTCCCGTTTATAACCCAGCGGGGGGGGTACCCCACCGGCTGCGAACCCGTCACCGCGGTGATGGCGCTAAACTATGCGGGACTTGATATCACCGTGGACGAGTTCATAGATTCCTGCCTGCCGATGGCGCCAAACCCGCCCCTCTCTCCCGACGGGAAGACCTATGTCGGGCAGAGCCCGTTTAAATTCTTCCTAGGCAACCCTAGGAAGGAAAACTCTCTTGGCTGCATGTCCCCCGTGATAGAATTTGCAATGAGAAAGGCGCTTAAGGATTTTCCCGCCGAGGTCAGGGGGGAGGCCGGCCGCACCCTTTCCGGTCTCTGCGAGGATTACGTCGCCGCCGGTGTGCCGGTGATAATCTGGGCGACATTAAACATGCTGCCGCCGCGCTTCGGAGGAATCATCAAATTCAGGGACGGCACGGGCCGGTTTAGGTGGGTTCGCAGAGAACACTGCCTGCTTCTTCTCGGCATGGATGAGAAAAACTACTATTTTAACGACCCGTGGTCGGGCAAGGCCGCTTCCTATCCCAAGGCACTTGTCGAGAAGAGGTACGATTTTCTTGGCAGGCAGGCCATCGTGGTCCTGAAGAAATCAGGCTGAAGTTAATAAATAAAGTAAGAGTGGAGCTATCTAAAAGCCCGATGAGACTTTTGAAGTAGATTAAAAAATTTATTTCAGATAAAGTAAGAGTGGAGCAAATTAAAATTGCTCCGCTCTATATGTCTGTGATGTTTGATTTTTCAGACTATCAGCATTTTTCGGGAGTTCACGTGGTGGCCGAACTCCGGCATGAATACGAAGCTCTCCCTGTCCGGGTCTAAGGAGGACTGGAGCGCGGGCGGCATATAGCTGGAGGTGAAGCAGAACCCGTAGGTCAGCTCGTGCCATCCCTGGGAGAGCCCGCCGGGCTTTTTGACCTTCAATACCGCGGGAACCGTCGGGTTCCAGTGGGTTTTAAAGTCCCTTGCCATCTCCTCGGCGGTATACTCCTCCCCGCCAAAACACCAGTGAATTTGTTCTTTCGTGAACTCCTCGCCGTCAACTATCAGCTTCCCCGGCCTCAACTGGGAGAGGAAGACCCCGCGATAGTACGGCAGCCTTATCTTGAACTGAAAACCCGTGACCTCGCCGTCTTTTACGGTGTTGCGGAACCCCACGGACTGTATAACTTCTCTTTCCATAAGTAAAGCCTCCTCAGTCTCCCAAGAGATTTTTCAGCATGATATGCTGTTTTCTCAGCGTCTGGCCAACCTCGTATCCGGGGTCGTACTTGTCGGCGCCCTCGTACTCGCTTAGGAGGTAGCCGTCCCAGCCGTGGTCTATCAGGATTTTAATTATCTCAGGATAGGGTATGGTGGTCTCCTCGAAGTCGTCTGACATATTGATGAACTTCGCGTGGCAGCAGTAGACATACGGCAGAAGCGGGATTATATCCTCGGGCTTGTTGGGGGTAAAGGCAGGGTCTCTCCACTCTCCCTCCCCGAATTTGCAGCGGAAGACGGAGAAGTCTATGTTCAGGCCGAAGTTTTTGGTCCCGGTCTCCTCTATGAACTTCACGTATTCCTCCACCATTCTCCCCTTTAGGTTAGACGGCGTGTGGATCTCCGGGCACATCTTAAGCCCCAGCTCCTCGGCAAGCGGCAGCGCGGCCTTTATAATCTCCCGCCAGTTTGTGACAGGCTCCAGCGCCTCGTTTATGACGGGCATCTTCGTCCTCAGGACAGTAAAGCCCAGCCTGTGGGCAAGCCGCAGGTCCCTGCAGAGCATCTCCACGCTCTCCTCTGTGGAGAGCTCCCTGTCCCCCAGGACATGGCTGTCAATCCAGTGGCCGTACTCCACGGGGACCACCTCGTACTTGTCGCAGAGCCTAAACCAGTTCTCCACCCACTCGTCCGTCGGGTAGGGGTAGTTCTCGATATGCGTGTTGGCGAGGATCTCTATTCCGTGGGCGCCCATGTCGCAGACGTCCTCGAAGCAGTCCTCCAGCGTCTTTGTAAGTCCAAACTCTGCGGAATAGCTGTA
>CAZRQD010000078.1:0-1985 GCA_964602365.1 uncultured Acutalibacter sp.
AAACGAGAAAAAACTTGCGGGAGGGGAAAAAGCGGGATATAATATCCCAAAAAAGGAGGCGTGGTTTGATGCTTAAAAGCCAGGAAGTGAGGGCATTGGCGCCTGAAATGGACCCCTTGAGGCTGGGGATGGGCTGGAGAGAGGAGGACCTCTCCAAGCCGCAGATAATAGTGGAGAGCACATTTGGCCAGAGCCACCCGGGGAGCGCTCATCTGCTGGGGCTTATGGAGGCGGCGTGCGGGGAGATTGAAAAGGGCGGCGGCAAGGCGGCGAAATATTTTGCCACCGACATATGCGACGGCATGGCGCAGGGACATGACGGGATAAATTTTTCCCTTGTCTCCCGCGACCTGATAAGCGACCTGATAGAGGTGCATGTGCGGGCCACGGGCTTTGACGCCGGGGTCTTCATAGCCAGCTGCGACAAGGCCGTCCCCGCGCTGCTGATGGCGGCGGGGAGATGCGACATCCCGACGGTGATAGCGACCGGAGGGGTGATGGCGGCGGGGGTAAACGGCCTCACGCTGGAGGAGATTGGAAAATATGCGGCCATGTTTGAGAGGGGAGAGATAGGCGAGGCGGAGTTTGAATTCTACAAGAGGAACGCCTGTCCCTCCTGTGGGGCGTGCTCCTTTATGGGGACGGCCTGCACAATGCAGGTCATGGCGGAGGCGCTGGGACTGATGCTGCCGGGGACGGCGCTGCTGCCGGCGAACTCTCCCAAACTGATGGAGGCGGCGGGGGCTGCGGGAAGGCGTGCTGCGGAGCTTGCCGCAAGCGGGCTTACCGCAAGGGCGGTCGTGAAAAAGGAGAATTTCTATAACGCCATACTCATACACGGGGCGATATCCGGCTCTACAAACGCGCTGCTGCATATCCCGGCTATTGCAAGGGAGTTTGGGGTATCCATATCGGCGGAGGACTTTGACAGGCTGCAGAGGGATTTGCCGGTGCTGCTAAACATAAGGCCCACGGGAAAATACCCGGCGGAATACTTCCGCTATGCCGGAGGGGTGCCGGCGGTGATGGAGGAGATAAGGGACCTGCTCTACCTTGACGCGATGACCGTGACCGGAAAGACGCTTGGCGAAAACCTGGAGGAGCTGAGAAGGACAGGATATTACGAGGAATGCGAGAGGGAGAGAGAATCTAAGGGAATAAAAAAAGAGGAGATCCTAAGGCCAAGGGAAAACCCCTTAAGCGAAAACGGCGCCATTGCCGTGTTAAAGGGGAACCTGGCCCCGATGGGGGCTGTGGTAAAATACAGCGCCGTACCGGAGAAAATGCACAGGGCCGTCCTTAGGGCAAGGGTATTTGACCGCGAGGAGGACGCCATCTCTGCCGTGCTGCGGCATGAGATAGAGCCCGGGGACGCGGTGATCATCAGATGGGAGGGGCCAAAGGGCAGCGGCATGCCGGAGATGTTCTACACCACAGAGGCGATCGCCTCTGACAGGGAGCTTAGCTCATCCATAGCGCTGATAACGGACGGGAGGTTCTCCGGCGCAAGCAGGGGACCCGCAATCGGCCATGTCTCCCCCGAGGCGGCGGAGGGCGGAGAGATCGCCTATGTTGAGGACGGGGATTTAATTGAGATAGATATTCCCGCGAGAATCCTGCGCGTCTGCGGTATAGACGGCGTGAAGAAAAGCGAGGACGAAATCGCCGAAATTTTCGCCTTCCGCAGAGATAACCGTCCCCCTAAAGAGAGAAAATATAGTAGCGGCGCCCTCGGCCTCTTCACCAAAAACGCCGCCTCCCCTATGCTGGGGGGTTATATGCAGTAGACTTTCCCTAACCTAACCTAGCCTATCCTCTCGCTTACCACGGACTCATTCCATCTCCTTGACATGCGTCTCTATAAACTCTACCTCCCGCTCGTCTAAACCATACTTTCGATAAAGCTGTAAGTCTATCTCACCCACACCCTTGCTCCAGTCTATATCACTGCTCTCTGTGAAATCTTGGAGGGGAACGTAGCGCCA
>CAZRQD010000079.1:0-1888 GCA_964602365.1 uncultured Acutalibacter sp.
TTTTCAAGAGAAAATTCCCTCTTCCCTGCTGAGCTCATAATGACGATCTTGATTATAACATAAAACTGCCCAAAAAGCAAATCCCGGCAGAGTGCGGGTTAAAACGCCGCGAAAATTTTTCATTTGTCGCCAGACAAGCGACCAGATTATGCGGGACCTCCTCTATAATATGACCGTAGGCTAAGGCCTGCGAAAAATATTTTTTGGAGGAACTGAGTATGAGAAAGAATTTGACGGAACTGGTTTTTATCCTTGACCGCAGCGGCTCTATGTCGGGTCTAGAGTCGGATACCATCGGAGGCTTTAACTCCATGGTGGAGAAGCAGAAGAAGGAGCAGGGAGAGGCCATAGTCTCTACCGTTCTCTTTGACGACACAAGCGAAGTACTGCATGACAGGGTAAAAATTGAGGACATCGCGCCGCTTACCGACAAAGATTACTATGTCAGGGGATGCACCGCACTCCTAGACGCAATTGGCGGGGCGATTCACCACATCGGCAACGTCCACAAGTACGCGAGGGAGGAGGATGTTCCGGAGCATACGCTCTTCGTAATTACGACAGATGGAATGGAAAACGCGAGCCGCAGCTATTCAAAGGAGCGCGTAAAGCAGATGATTGAGAGACAGAAAGCCAAATACGGCTGGGAGTTTATTTTCCTCGGCGCCAACATCGACGCAGTGGAGACAGCGAGGAGCTTCGGCATCTCTGCGGACCGCGCGGCAAATTACAATAACGATTCAGTTGGCACAGCTCTGAATTACGAGGCTATCAGCAGGGCGATCTCTTCTGTCCGGTCCTCAAAACCCCTAGATTCGGACTGGAAAAAACGTATTGATGAGGACTTCAAAAAGAGAAAGAGAAAGGGGTGATTCGCATGGATCACGGGTAAAACAGTGAATGGCGGGTGATTTGAAAGGGAAAAATCTAAAAAATGGAGGAATTATCATGCTTGGCGCTATTATCGGCGACATTGCCGGTTCTAGATTTGAGTGGCATAATCACAGAAGCAAGGAGTTTGAACTTTTTACAGAGAGATGCAGACCTACAGACGATTCCATAATGACCTTTGCTATAGCGAAGGCTTTGCTTTCATGCGAGGGGGATTACTCTGACCTTGGCGAGAAGGCGGTCTACTGGATGAGGAAAATCGGGCAGCCTTACAGCGATTGCGGCTATGGAGGAAGTTTCTACAGCTGGATGTATTCGGATGACCCCAAGCCTTACGGAAGTTACGGAAACGGTGCCGCGATGAGGGTAAGCCCCTGCGGATTCATAGCCAGGGATCTTGACGAGGCAAAAGCTCTCTCAAAAGCTGTCACGGAGGTGACGCATAACCACCCGGAGGGCATAAAGGGAGCGGAATCTGTAACTGCGGCGATCTATCTCGCGAGGGAGGGAAGCACCAAAGAGGAAATTCGCGAGATGATTGAGAGCGAATACTATAGGCTCGATTTCACATTAGACGGGATCAGAGATAGCTACCGTTTCAATGCGACCTGCCAGGGATCAGTACCGCAGGCTATAGAGGCATTCCTAGAGGCGGATGATTTTGAGGATGCCATACGCAACGCCATCTCTATCGGCGGCGACAGCGATACAATAGCGGCCATAACAGGAGGCATAGCCGAGGCATACTTTGGCATTCCAGATGAGATAAGGCTGCAGGCAGAGAAATTCCTGAACAATGATTTTCTGGAGATACTCAGGGATTTTGAAAGCCGTTAGAAAGTTTACCGCTTATTGTAAAAAGAGAAACTAAAGTCCGGCCTTTTCAAGCCTCTGGTTTGGGAAGGCTGTTTTTATTGGGCTTGCGCGGATTTTTGAAAGCTTCTAACTGCTGTCCGGTTTATGCGCTGGGAAAAATTGCAAAGGCATAAAAGCATTC
>CAZRQD010000080.1:0-1581 GCA_964602365.1 uncultured Acutalibacter sp.
TTCCACTCACCTTAGCTTGCTCAGCTTGACCACCTGTGTCGGTTTCGGGTACGGGCGCTCCCGGATCTCCATAGCGGTTTTTCCTGGCAGCATGGCTTCGACAGCTTCGTCTCCTCGCGGAGGCTCCCTCTCGGGGCTCGGCCTTATCGGAGTGATGTGCTTGACTGTCTCTCCGGCCTGCTCCCTTGGACCGGCTCTTCCATCCGCCGGCTCTGTCTGGCTTTCTGCGTCGCCGCTTCTGTGTCTCGCGTTCCGGGCGCGGGGCAGGATTCTCAACCTGCTGTCCATCGTCTACGCGCTTCCGCCTCGACTTAGGTCCCGCCTTACCCTGGGCGGATCAACCTTCCCCAGGAACCCTTGGTCTTCCGGTGTATTTGATTCTCGCAAATATGTCGTTACTCATGCCGGCATTCTCACTACTTAACGGTCCACGGCTCTTTGCAAATCCGCTTCGTCCCGTTAACTACGCTCCCCTACCGATAGCTCGCGCTATCCCATGGCTTCGGCGGCATGCTTAGCCCCCTACATTTTCGGCGCGGGGGTCCTCGACCAGTGAGCTGTTACGCACTCTTTAAAGGATGGCTGCTTCTGAGCCAACCTCCTGGCTGTTTCGGGATCCCCACATCCTTGTCACACTTAGCATGCTCTCCGGGGCCTTAGCCGATGATCTGGGCTGTTTCCCTTTCGACTACGAACCTTATCACCCGCAGTCTCGCTCCCGGTCTTCACGTGGCGCTATTCGGAGTTTGATGGCTCGCGCAAATCCCCCAGGACCGCTTGAGCTGTCAGTCGCTCTACCTTCGTCACGAAACAACCGAGGCTGCACCTCAATGCATTTCGGGGAGAACCAGCTATTACCTAACTCGATTAGCTTTTCACTCCTAACCACAGGTCATCCAAGACTTTTTCAACAGGCACTGGTTCGGTCCTCCATGGGGTTTCACCCCCACTTCAACCTGCCCATGGCTAGATCGTCAGGCTTCGGGTTCGTCGCGGGCAACTGGTCGCTCTGTTCGAACTCGCTTTCGCTTCGGCTCCGGAACTTCTATCCCTTAACCTCGCTGCTCGCAATGTCTCGCCGGCTCATTTTTCAATAGGCACGCTGTCACTCTCTCCCGCGTCTCCGCGGGGTCAAGCTTCAACTGCTTGTAGGCATCGGATTTCAGGTCTCTTTCACTCCCCTCCCGGGGTGCTTTTCACCTTTCCCTCTCGGTACTATGCGCTATCGGTCACATACGGTATTTAGTCTTGGACCATGGGCGGCCCTGCTTCAAACGGGATTCCTCGTGTCCCGCCCTACTTAGGATTCCGTCGCGGAGGAACTTCCATTTCGCCTACAAGGCTTTCACTTTCTCCGGCTCGCTTTTCCAACACGATTCGGCTATGGCTGTCCTTTTTGCTCTGTGGAGACTCAGCAGTGTCTCCTCGACGGTCCTGCTACCCCGTAGCCGGCAACGGCTGCTGCCTTTGCGCCGACACGGTTTGGACTGGCCCCTTTTCGCTCACCACTACTGGGGGGATCTCTTCGATTTCTTTTCCTCCGGGTACTGAGATGTTTCACTTCTCCGGGTTCCTCACCTT